>NZ_NZQP01000057.1:0-147583 GCF_002695945.1 Marinimicrobium sp.
CCCGCTTCGGCCTGCCCCTGCTGCTCGCCCTGACTCTGGGCGCCTGTGGCAGTGACAGCGACAATAACCAGAACACCTCATCCAGCTCCAGCTCAAGCTCCAGCAGCTTCAGCGGGGGTATTGATAACGCGGGCAATACCGGAGGCGTAAGCGACGCCGAGTGGCCGGAAATCAATGTCGAATCAGTAGAGCCCAAGGAGATCCGTTTTTCCTGGACCGCCGTTGAAGGTGCTGAGTATTACCAGCTGCAGAAGAAACCAGGCGACGGCAGTGGCTACGAGGTGGTAGCTGACAACCTGACCGAAACAGAGGCCAGCGACACCGTCGCGGTGCACCAGCATGACTGGCACAACGCCCTTTATACCGTCACCGCCTGTTTGAACGCCGACTGCTCCGAATACGACGATTCCAACGAGCAACTGACCCTGAACGTCATGCTCGACACCATCGGCTTTGTCAAAGCCGACAGCAACGAAGCCGCCGACTGGTTTGGCTGGGCGGTCGCCCTCTCGGCCGATGGCCAGACCCTGGCGGTCAGCGCGCCCCGCGAAGCCAGTCAGGCACGGGGCGTCAACGGTGATGCCTCCGACAACTCCGTATTCGGTGCCGGCGCCGTTTACGTGTTCCGCCTGGTGGACGGCCTGTGGCAGCAGGAGGCCTATCTGAAAGCCTCCAACACTGAAGCGCCCAGCGAAAACGACGACGGTGACAATACCACCCGATACAACGACCGCTTCGGCTTCGCCCTGTCCCTGTCGGACGGCGGCGATGTGCTCGCGGTCAGTGCGACCCTGGAAGACAGCGACGGAACCGGCGTGAATCCGGAACAGGACAATAATGGCGCCCCCGGAACCGGCGCGGTGTATGTCTTCAAACGCGGGGAGGAAGGCTGGGCGCAGGACGCCTTTCTCAAGGCCTCCAATGCCGAACCCCCGGAAGAAGAGGAAGAAGAAACCGACGAGACGGCCGAAGACGATGGCACCGATGACCCGGCAGCGGACGACGAAACAGAAGACGGCGAAGNCACCATCCCGACCAACGTCAACGACCGTTTTGGCCACCGCGTCGCCCTCTCCGGTGACGGCCAGACGCTGGNGGTCAGCGCCCTGTTCGAATCGAGCGACGCCACTGGCATCAACGGCGACGAGAACAACAATGATGCACCCAACGCCGGTGCCGTCTATGTATTCACCGACTCGGACAGCGGCTGGGCACAGCAGGCCTATGTAAAGGCCTCGAACACCTTCTCTGCCATCACCGCGACCGGCACTCCGCTGTACCACCTGTTTGGCAGCAGCCTGGCCATCTCCACCGACGGCAATACCCTGGCGGTGGGCGCGACCGGTGACGCCAGTCGCTCCACCGGGATCAACGGTGAGGACGACAACCGNACCATCATTAACGCCGGCGCGGTCTACTTGTTCGTTCGCNACGATAATAACTGGTCACAGTCGACCTATATCAAGCCAAGCCACACCTACACCGAGCAGGAACTGACCGGCTACGCTCAAAGTTTCGGAGCCAGTGTTGCCTTATCCGGCGACGGTACCCGCCTGGCAGTGGGCAGCACCGGTGACCTGACGGCCGAGCCCGGGATCAACTCCAGTCCGGACAATTACGACCTTGAGGACGTCACCACAGTCGCCACCAACAGTGGTGCGGTCTACCTGTTCCGCCAAGTGGATGGTGAGTGGGAACAGACCTCATTCCTGAAGGCCTCCAACAACCTTCAGGGGCTGCGCTTCGGCGAAACACTGGCCTTNGCCCGCAACGGGCGTCATCTGGTGGTAGGCAGCACGCGCGAGCCCAGCGCCGAGACCGGTATNGACGGNGTCAGTGATGACAACTCGGCCCCTCGTGCCGGTGGTGCNTACNTCTTNTCAATCATTGACGGTCGCTGGCGCGAAGCCTCTTACATCAAGGCCGCCAACACCGAAGCGCGGGACGGTTTCGCCATTGGCCTGGCGCTGTCGGCCGAAGGCGACACCCTTGCCATCGGCGCCTACCGCGAAGACAGCGATGCCCAGGGCATCAACGGCGACCGGGACAACAACGAAGGCACCGATTCCGGCGCGGTTTACCTCTACTGACACCTTTGCTCCCTGGGCCTGCCGAGTGGCCCCGGGAGCTCCCCCCTCCCCTCAAGCCTGCACAGCTCCCCCTCCAACTGGTATCATGGCGACATCGTTCATTACCCATGGCCCCAGAACTTATGCTGCTTTTTGTCGACAACCTCGCCACCGTGGATTTCAGCTTTCTCGATGCCCGCCGCGGCCTGCTGGGTGAAACCTGGCTGGCTGATGTGCAACTGGAGGGCGCATTGGATGAACAGGGTATGGTCTGTGATTTCAGTACGGTCAAGAAGACGCTGAAAGCGTGGCTGGACAACGAGCTTGATCACCGCCTTCTGGTGCCCCGCCACTCCCACCAACTGGAGCTTGAAGACGAAGGCGACGTTCTGTCNCTGCGCTGGCACTTNGGNGACCGCAGCGAGACGATTGATCTTCGCTGCCCCAAAGAGGCGGTGGCGCTGGTGGATGCCGAGGAGCTGACCCGTGAAAGCGTCGCCGAGTGGTGCATTCAACGCCTTAACGAAGAGCAGCTGTTCCCCGAAGGCACGCGCCTGCACCTGAGCTTTTCCACCGAATACATTGAGAGTGTGTTTTATCACTATAGCCACGGCCTGAAGAAGCACGATGGCAATTGTCAGCGAATCGCCCACGGTCACCGTTCGAAGATTGCAATCTGGGCGGACGATATTCCCTCTCCGGCCCTNGAGGGNGAGTGGGCNAGTCGGTTCCGNGATATTTATCTNGCGACGCGTGAGGANNTGGTGGCGGAGGAAGGGGATTATTTCCGCTTTGCCTATACGGCGCCCCAGGGGGATTTTGAGATTACCCTGCCCCAGCGTTGTTGTTACCTNATGGACACGGATACTACGGTGGAGTTGATTGCCGACCACATCGCCAAAACCACCAAGTCCGAGTACCCGACCAGTACCATTCGTGTGCAGGCCTATGAAGGTATGAATAAAGGTGCAATCGCCGAGGCGTAAACCTCAATACACCGATGNTTCACCTTCAGGACGGGTTTTGAAGCGTGGCTGTGCCCAAAAATATTGATGTGGGCACTCTTCGATGGCTTCTTCCATGTAGCGGTTGACCCGCACTGTGTCGGCATAGTCGTCGCCGCTGGGGAAATCTNCCANTGCCGGCCGGATGACCAGTTCGTAACCGCGCCCGCCGGGTAGGCGGTACTGGGTAAACGGAATCACCCGTCCCTTGCCCATGCTGACCAGTTTGCCTGTGGCACTGACGGTGGCGGCCTGCACGCCGAAGAAGGGGGCGAAGAGGCTGTTTTTTGAGCCCAGATCCCGGTCCGGGGCGTACCAGATGAAGCGGCCTTTGCGCAGGCGGCTGATCATGGCGCGTACGTTGTCGCGGGGGATGGTCATGGCGCCGGGGGAGTAGGCGCTGCGGCGTTTCATTTGCAGGTAGTCGTACACCGGGTTGCTGTGGGGCCGGTACATGCCGTCGAAGTTGACCACCTGACCCAACATGGCGCTGCCAATGTCCAGGGTCGTCATGTGCAGGCTGAGCAGCAGCGCGCCCTGCCCCGCCTCTTCAGCGGCTTTCAGATGTTCCAGGCCGGTGACGGTAAACAGTCGGCGCAGTCGCCAGCCCGGCCAGAACCAGGCGATGCCGGTTTCGAACACGGTCATGGCGGTGGAGGTGAGGTTCTGTTTCAGCAGGCGCTCGCGTTCGACCTCTGACAGATTCGGAAAACAGAGCTCAATATTGCGTCGGGCAAAGTTCAGCCGTTTTTTATTCAGCCTCAGCAAAGGCGCCAGCGCTTTGGCCAGCCACCACTGCAACCGGTAAGGCAGTTGGGCGATCAGAAACCATAGCCCGGCACCCAACCAGGAGGGCCAGTGACGGGGGGCNAGCAGTTGTTTGGGGAAGGATGTTTCAGCCATAGGCTATCGTNTTTACCTCANTGCGTATCGGCNGCGTTCTGGGCCATGGCCTCCAGNCGGGCGTCTTTTTCCTGCCANAGNTCGTTGACGCGGGCCTGAAACCGGGCTCGAAACGCCTCATCGTTCGGATAGTCGCCCACCATGTCGTTGGTGATGGGGCGCTGCTGGATGTGCATGTCCACCCGGCGNACTCGCCCACAGGCGTATTCCCAGAACGTGGGGCGGCCGTGGGGGTAGTAAAGGGTCACATCCAGCATCTGTCGAAGCTGNCCGTTCATGGCNGACAGGGTGAAGGCCAGGCCACCGGCTTTGGGCTTGAGCAGGTGCCTGAACTCCGGCGNGCCGTCGTCGCNGGCTTGCGCCNGCTGCTTGGCNGGNGTAAAGCGGGTGCCTTCCAGAAAGTTGATGATGGTGACCGGGCTGTGTTGNTACATTTCGCAGGCCCGGCGGGTACGCTCCAGGTCATCGTTGNCCAGCGCCGGATTGCGGGNGATGTCTTTTTTGCTNCGCCNGCGCATCACCGGAAAGTCCATCGCCCACAGTGCCTGCCCGAGCAGGGGCACCCAGAGAAGCTCGCGCTTGAAGAANAATTTCACGTAGGGNATNCGNCCGTTCAANACNCGNACCAGGATCATGATATCGACCCAGGACTGNTGGTTGGCAATCAGCATGTACCACTCGTTGCGACTGAGTTGGTCGATATCTCCGCTGACGCGNATGTCGGTGCGGGTCAACAGCTTTTGATGCCAGCCATTNAGCGTAATCCAGCCGCTCGCCAGTTTGTCGAGCACGGCATTACAGGGGCGTCGCAGAGCGGGNATGATCAGTTTGACCAGCGCCACGGGCATGATCAACAGGAACACGCCCGCGATGGTGATCACGTACAGCGACAGGCTGAGGANGCCCACGAGGGGNTAGATTATTGGCATACAAGCTCTCACGTAGGTCGGATTAGCGCAAAGCGCGTAATCCGACACAGAGGTGCCGCATGNCACNNGNNGNTCGGGGCTTTAACTCAACGGCACCGTCACACATCGTTGAACGCTTANAACGGCGCCTTCACCAACGGACTGACATCCGCCTCGTAGTCCACACCGTCGACGCCAAAGCCGAACAANTTCAGGAANCCTTCGTTGTAGCCCTTGTAGTCGGTCAGTTCAAANAGGTTNTCNTCGGTCACTTGCGGCCAGATTTCTTCCACCTTGGCCTGTACTTTGGNGTCCANCTCCAACTCGTCTACGCGGAAACGGTCTTCGTCGTCGAGACGCGGGTTGGCGCTNTACAGGCATTCCACGAACAGNCGCTGCAGNTGGTGAATGCAGTCTTCATGGGTGCCCTGCTCTTTCATNACTTTGAACAGGATGGACATGTACAACGGCATCACNGGAATGGCGGAGCTGGCCTGGGTGACCACNGCNTTGAGTACCGCGACGTGGGCCGTGCCGTTGAGGTCATCCAGTTTCTGGTCGATGGCCAGGGAGGCGCGATCCAGGTCTTCTTTGGCCTTGCCGATGGTGGCCTTGCCGTAGATCGGCCAGGTCAGCTTGTCGCCCAGGTAGGTGTAGGCGGTGGTCTGGCAGTTCTGCTCCAGCACGTCGGCGTCTTTCAGGGCGTCGATCCACAGTTCCCAGTCTTCGCCGCCCATCACTTTGACGGTGTTGGCAATTTCTTCGTCGTTGGCCGGCTCGACGGTGGTNTCGGTGATTTTCAGGGTATCGGTGTTCAGGCCNTTGGAGGTGTAGGCCTGACCAATNGGCTTGAGCACGGAGGTGTAGGTTTCACCGGTCTTGGGGTCGGTGCGTCGGGGCGAGGCCAGGCTGTAGACCACCAGGTCGATTTTGCCCAGGTCTTTTTTGATCTGCTCGATGGTCTGGGCCTTGATCTCGTCGGAGAAGGCGTCCCCATTGATGGTGTGGGCGTAGAGGCCATCNGCTTCGGCNAATTCGTGGAAGGCGGCGGTGTTGTAGTAGCCGGCGGAGGCGGTACGCTTCTCGGTGGGCGGTTTTTCGAAGCAGACCCCGAGGGTTTTGGCGCCAGAGCCGTAGGCGGCGGTGATGCGTGAGGCCAGGCCATAGCCGGTGGAGCAGCCGATGACCAGTACGTTTTTCGGGCCACCGTTGATGGGCCCCTGGGCCTTGGTGTAGTCGATCTGCTCGCGCACGTTGGCGGCNCAGCCCTGTGGGTGGGCGTTGGTGCAGATGAATCCGCGTACTTTTGGCTTGATAATCATGTAAAGTCCTACTCTTGTCTGGTCTGTTTGGTCGCTGCCCTGACCGTCGTTACGTGCTGTCAACGGCCGTTCAACCGCCCCAGTACTCAGATTCGGGGCGAAAAACGGGCATTGTACCAGCAGATGGGCTTTTTCGGCGAAATCTGTGGTTTTTGGAGATACTTCCAAGGTGCCACTAAGAGGGCCCGGCCCCGGCATCGGGTGGGTTCTTCTCAAAACGCGATAAATACGGTCCCTGTAGCTCCCTCTCTTCATCCCTGAAGAGAGGGTTTGAGAAGAACCCACCCGATGCCGCGACCTCTGAGGTAAACGGAACCCAATAGCTACTAGCGAAGCTTGGCTCAATATCCGGGACTCTGCCTCATTTAAAAGGAGAAATCATGCTGAAACCCATGCTCGCCCTGATGTTCTGGACGCTCTGCGTCGCTCTCTATTTGCTGACCCTGCGGATCTTGGCGGTGCGTAAGGGCACGGTGTCGATCGGCTATTTTCGGCTTTATCCGCCGGATCAGGCCGCTCCGGCACGGGCGCTGGCGGCGGCGCGTCATTATGACAACCTGTTTCAGGTGCCGATCCTGTTCTACCTCGCCTGTGTCACCAGTCTGGCCATGGGGCTCAATGGTCCGGCGGCGCTGGCCTGGGGGTTTGTGGCGCTGCGGGTGGTGCACGGTCTCATCCATATGGGCTACAACAACGTAATGCATAGGTTCATAGCATTTATGGCGAGCAACCTGTTGTTGGTGGCCATTTGGGTGGTGATTGCGTTGCAGCTGGGGAGTCGGGTTTAGCAGCGGATAAGTTGTTGGCGGCAAATCCTGACAACAGGCCCAAACTGGCATAACGTCCGGACCGTGAAGGGGATCTTCTTTCAAGACACGCCGTAAACCCATCCCTGGGGGCTCGAATCGCGGGTCCCCCGCTCCACGGTCTTGAAAGAAGATCCCCTTCACGGCCCTCAGCATCACAAACAACCTCGGGCGTTCGCCGGCAATTTAACCGTTAGGTGCTATTTCCCTGAACGAGAAGTTGGCACTGCGGAGGCTGGGTATACCCTCACGAGACCGTCACCCGCCTGGACGGCGGGTGACGAGCCTACATGGATGTATTTACGGCGTGTCTCACACCGGTATACCCAGCCGGAGCATCACATGCGAAGCGCCTGTAATAGGAGACACACATTGGAGAAACCCACCCCAAACCCGTAGAATATTGCACCCACTGTCGAGAGCTGTAACGACCCAGATGATACCGAGCATACGCCACACCTCCCCCGTCCAGAGCCGCTACCTCGCGTTTATTGAGGCCCTGCGCCAATCCGACTTTCAGGGCGATCTGAACCCGGACTACGCCAACCGCACCGTGCTGGCGACCGACAACTCCATCTACCAGGTCCTGCCCCAGGGCGTCATCTACCCCAAAAACGTGGACGACCTGGTGATCCTGGCCCGGCTCAGCGACCAGCCCGATTATCAGGACATCGTCTTGAGCCCCCGCGGCGGCGGCACCGGCACCAATGGCCAGTCCCTCACCGACGGACTGGTGGTGGACACCTCCAAATACATGAACCAGATCCTCGAAATCAACGTCGAGGAGCGCTGGGCGCGGGTCCAATGCGGCGTGGTGAAAGACCAGTTGAACGCGGCCCTCAAGCCCCACGGACTGTTCTTCGCCCCGGATCTGTCCACCAGCAACCGGGCCACCATCGGCGGCATGATCAACACCGACGCCTCCGGCCAGGGCTCCTGCCGCTACGGCAAAACCCGGGACCACGTGCTGGAGCTGCGCACCGTATTGCTCGACGGCAGCGACTGGACCTCCCGCCCCATGGACGACGCCGAGCTGACCGAGGTCAGCCAGCGCGAGGATCGCGTGGGCGAGGTACACAAGGCACTCAATCAGATTCACACCGACCACGCCGAGCTGATCGACGCCAAATTTCCCAAGCTCAATCGCTGCCTGACCGGCTACGATTTTGCCCATGTGCGCACACCCGAAGGTCGCTTTGATCTGAACAGCGTGCTGTGCGGCAGCGAAGGCACCCTGGGCTTTATCGCCGAGGCCAAGCTCAACCTGCTGCCCATCCCCAAGGTCTCCGCGTTGGTGAATGTTAACTACCGGGACTTTAACGCGGCGCTGCGCGATGCCACCGAGCTGATGAAAGCCGAACCCACCGCCATCGAAACCGTGGACTCGAAGGTGCTCAATCTGGCGATGAACGACATCGTCTGGCACAGCGTGTCCGAGTTCTTTCCGCCAGCGGAGAGCGGCGAGCCGATTCAGGGCATCAACCTGGTGGAGTACACCGCCGACAGCGAGGAAGAACTGGAAGCCGCGGTCAAAGCGCTGACCGATCAACTGGATGCCGACACCGATGTCAGTAAAGGCCGCTTGGGTTACAGCCTCGCATGGGGTTCGGCGTCGGTCGCAAAAATCTGGGCCATGCGCAAAAAATCCGTGGGCCTGTTGGGCAATGCCGAAGGTGAAGCCCGTCCCATTCCCTTCGTGGAAGATACCGCTGTGCCGCCGGAAAACCTGGCCGACTTCATCATGGAGTTCCGTCAGGTACTGGATGAGCGAGGCATGACCTACGGCATGTTCGGCCATGTGGACGCGGGAGTACTCCACGTGCGCCCCGCCATCGACATGAAAGATCCGGAACAGGAAGCCCTGATCCGCCCGATCACCGACCAAGTGGTTGAGCTGGTCAAAAAATACAAAGGCCTGCTCTGGGGCGAACACGGCAAGGGCGTGCGCGCCGAATACGCGCCGGAATTTTTCGGCGAACTCTACCCGCAGTTGCAACGACTGAAAGCCGCCTTCGATCCGCGCAATCAGTTGAATCCGGGCAAAATTGCCACGCCCGCGCCGGAGTTGGAACTGCTCAAAATTGACGGCGTCACCACCCGCGGTCAGCAGGACCGGAAAATTCCGGTGCAGGTCTGGGAAGGTTACAGCGAGGGCATGCACTGCAACGGCAATGGTCAGTGCCACAACTGGAACCCCAACGACGCCATGTGCCCCTCCTGGAAAGGCACGCGCCTGCGCACCCACACCCCCAAAGGTCGGGCCTCATTGGTGCGCGAGTGGCTCAAGCAGTTGAGCGAGCGGGACGTGAACGCGATCGAGGAATCCGAAGCGACGCGCCAGCAGTCGTTCCTGTTGAACCTGCCGACGCGCATCAAAAACACCATTGGCAAAAAGCGCGGCGAATACGACTTTTCCCACGAAGTCCACGAGTCCATGATGGGCTGTCTGGCCTGTAAGTCCTGCACCGGTCAGTGCCCCATCAAGGTGGACGTACCCAGCTTCCGCAGCAAGTTTCTGGAGCTGTATTACGGTCGCTACCTGCGCCCATTGAAAGATTATTTTATCGGCGGGCTGGAATTTATGGTGCCCACCTTGTCCAAAGTGCCCTGGCTGTACAACGGCCTGATGAAGCCCCGGTTTATGCAGGCCCTCATGGCCAAAGTGGCCGGCATGGTGGACAGCCCGCTGCTTACCGGCGTCTCCCTGGACAACGAACTGCAGACACGCAAAATCCGTTACGCCAGCGCCCAGAATATTGCGGCGCTCACTCAAGAGCAGCGGGATAAAGCGGTAATTCTGGTGCAGGACGCCTTCACCAGCTATTTTGAAACCCAGTTGGTATTGGACAGCCTCGACCTGCTGACCAAGCTGGGCTTCACGCCGCTGGTGGCTCCTTTCAAACCCAACGGCAAACCACTCCACGTCCACGGTTTCCTCGGCCCCTTCGCCAAGGCGGCGGTGAAAAACGCCGAGCACCTGAACGATCTCGCCCGCAGTGGTATTCCTCTGGTGGGACTGGAGCCGTCCATGACCCTCGCTTATCGCAGCGAGTACCAGAAGGTGTTGGGCAAAGAGGCGCCTGAGGTGGCCCTGTTGCAGGAGTGGCTGGCAGAGCAGAAAGCGCAGCTCGAAACGCGCGCGGATTTGTTGCAGCCGGGGGATTATTCCCTGTTGGCCCACTGCACGGAAAAAACCAACGCGGCCGGATCGATCAAGGATTGGCAGGCAGTGTTCGGTGCCTTGGGGCAGACACTGACGGTAATCGACACGGGTTGCTGCGGCATGGCGGGCACTTACGGGCACGAGGCCAGTAACGTTGAAACGTCGAAGAGAATTTACGGTCTATCATGGGCAGAGGTCTTGGCAAATCCGGAACACGAGGGAAAACTGACTGCCACCGGTTACTCCTGCCGTTCTCAGGTGAAACGCATTGACGATGTGGCCATTCCTCATCCTGTGCAGGTGTTGTTGGCGCAGATGTGAAGTAGAAGGTGCATAACGCCCGGCCCAAGGAGGGGAAAGCCTTTCAAGACACGCCGTTAACCCATCCCTGGGGGCTCGGATCGCGGGTCCCCCGCTCTACGGTCTTGAAAGGCTTTCCCCTCCTCGGGCCTCAGTGCCAGTACTAGCTTGGGCGCTATTTCCCGAAACGATACGCTTGCACCGCGGAGGCTGGGTATACCCTTCCGAGACCGTCACCCGCCTGGATGGCGGGTGATGAGCCTACAAGGATGTATTCACGGCGTGTCTCGGAAGGGTATACCCAGCCGCAGCCCCTCACCGCGAAGCTCCCTTTCTACACATCACAGAACATCACGACAAAACTGGAGACCGATGTATGCTGCTCCAAGAAAAGACATTCTCGCTACTCGAACTCGCTTCGGTCAGAGAAGACGGCTCCATCACGGAAACACTGCGGGACACGCTTCGCTACGCCCAAAAAGCGGACCAACTCGGCTTCGAACGCTTCTGGCTGGCCGAACACCACAACATGGAAGGCATCGCCAGCTCCGCGACCTCCGTGTTGATCGGCCACATCGCCGGGGGCACTGAACGCATCAAGGTCGGCTCCGGCGGCATCATGCTGCCCAACCACCCGCCGCTGGTAATCGCCGAACAATTTGGCACCCTCGCCAGCCTCTACCCGGGGCGCATTGAACTGGGTCTGGGCCGCGCGCCCGGCACCGACGCCATCACCATGCGAGCGCTGCGCCGGGATATGCGTTCCGCCGACGACTTCCCACAGGACGTCGGGTTACTACAGCAACTGCTCGCGCCCCTGAAACCCGGCCAGAAACTCAAAGCCATTCCCGGCGCCGGCACCGAAGTGCCCATCTGGCTGCTGGGNTCCAGTCTGTTCAGCGCACAGCTTGCCGCGCAGAAAGGCCTNCCCTACGCCTTCGCCGGCCACTTCGCNCCGCGCCTGGTCCGTGAAGCCCTGCATGTCTACCGGGAAAATTTTCAGCCTTCCGANGTATTGGACAAACCTTACGCCATTCTGGGGATTCCACTGATTGCGGCGGACACCGATGCCGANGCGCGTTACCTGGCNACNACCAGCCATCAGCGNATTCTGGCCCTGCTGCGCGGNCAGCCGCTGTGGTTNAAGCCNCCNGTNGANGANATGACACCNCTGTGGTCGCCCGAGGAAGAGGCCGCCGTAAAAGACTTTCTCGGCCTGGCGGTGGTCGGTGGCCCCGANACCGTGCGGGANGGTCTGGAAGCTCTGTGCCGGGAGCTGCCCNTTGATGAGTTTATGTTCACCATTGATNTGTACGACCCGGCNGCGCGGGTTCACGCGTTGGATCTTTTGGCCAATATTCGAAACGTTGAGTGACGGTTACGGCGGATGCGCCTTCGGCTTATCCGCCCTACGNNNANTNCNGNANTNNNCGTAGGGCGGATCGGTCCGACGCCTCGGAGCCGAAGGCGCATCCGCCGTCACCACCATNCCCAAGGCCACCTGCCTATACCCCGTAAATCTGCTATCATCCNGCGTTTGGCGCGGCCCGGCGCCCTGGACTATTTCAGCGCACGCAGCCTGACGTGTGCGGCGGACTTTCGGATCTTCGACTATGCGGCTTGCGGACTCAGTACTGGCAGTAAATAACGACCTNCCCATCCGGACCGACCGGCCCGTGCACAGCGGCAAGGTCCGCTCGGTTTACTGGCTGACCACCGCCGACAGCGAGCGCCTGATCCGGGAAAAAGGCTACCCCGTCGCCCCGGACACCCCCCTGGCGATCATGGTCATCAGCGACCGGATTTCTGCCTTCGAATGCCTCTGGAAAGGCGAAGGCGGCATGAACGGCGTACCCGGCAAGGGCGCGGCGCTGAACGCCATTTCCAATCACTGGTTCCAGCGCTTTCGCGAAGAGGGGCTGGCCGACAGCCACATTCTGGATATTCCCCACCCTCTGGTNTGGATTGTGCAGAAAGCCCAACCGGTGATGATCGAGGCCATCTGCCGCCAGTACATCACCGGCTCCATGTGGCGCGCCTACGCCAAGGGTGAGCGCACCTTCTGCGGTATCACTCTGCCCGACGGGCTGGAGCGGGACCAGAAACTGCCCGAGCTGCTGATCACCCCCTCCACCAAAGGCATTCTCAANGGTCTGGATGGTGTGCCGGAGGCGGATGACGTCAACATCAGCCGCGCCGATCTGGAGCGGCACTATCAGGCCTTCAACTTCCGCTCACCCAGCGATATCGACGCCTACGAGCGCTTGCTCAAAGAGGGCTTTGGGGTAATCAGCGACGATCTGGCCAAGATCGACCAGATTTTCGTCGACACCAAGTTCGAGTTTGGCTATGTCCGCAATGCCGAGGGTCAGGAAAAGCTGATCTATATGGACGAAGTCGGTACGCCGGACTCATCCCGTATCTGGGACGGCGCCCAATACCGGGAGGGCAAAGTTGTCGAGCAGTCCAAAGAAGCCTTCCGGCAGGAGTTGCTACACTACTTTGATGACCCGGATGTGCTGCTGGATAAAAGCCGTATGGACGAACGCACCGCGCTGGCCGAACAGACCGAACTGCCCCGGNAGGTGATGATGCGCGTGTCCGATACCTATGTGGGTATTGNGGAGAAAATCATTGGCCGCCCGCTGGCGCTGTCGGATAACCCGCGGGCGGAGATTATCGACACCCTGCGCAGCCAGTACGGGTTGATTCAGGACTGACGACACGCCCGACGGCGTACAATAACCAAGAACTTCCCAGACGAGCCTGTACTCTTATGTCACCACTGAAGCGACTATTTGGTTCCCGTAACAAGCAACCTTCTCTGGACGAGCAGATCAAGGCGCTGGAAGACCGCCCCGAGTCGGAGTTGCTGGCGCTGGTACAGAGCGACACCCAGGAAGCGCTGCGCGAGGCGGCCCTGAACCACCTGAGCTACAACCAGACCCTGCTCAACCTCTCGCTCGGTGATGGCAATGGCCGCCTTCAGCAGGCCGCGCGCAAGCGCATCGGCCAATTACTGGAAGAAGAGCACCTGAGTCTGGAAGAACTGTCCAAAGCGGTGTCCGATGAAGCCCAGTTACTGGCCCTGAGCAGCTACTCGTCCCGGGCCGGCCAGGCAGTACTCGAACAGATCAACGAGCCCGAACTGCTGCTGGAGCTGGCGGTGAACGGGGCCAGCATCCAGATCCGTCGGGCGGCGGCCGAGAAAATCACCACCCGCCCGGAGCTGGAAAAACTGCACAAAGCCGCCCAGGGTCGGGACAAAACCGTATACAAGCTCGCCAAACAGCGTCTGGAGGCCTTCAAGGCGGAGGACGCCCGGCGTGCCGAGGCCGAAGCCCACGCGCTGGTGATCTGTGAGAAACTCGAGCAACTGCTGCGCAGCGAACAGGACCCGCTGTTCGACGCCAAGCTCGACAAGCTGCACCAGGACTGGACCGCCCTGCCCATTACCCCACCGCAGGAACTCGCCCAACGCTACCAGCAGGCACTGGATCAGTATCGCGACAAACAGACCGAACGGGCCGAGCTGGAGGCACAACTGGCGGCTCGGGAAGAAGCCGAGCAGGCCCGCCAGAGCGAGGCGCAAAACCGACTGACCGAGCTTCACACCCAACTCAAGCAGTTCGGTAGCGAACTGTACAGCGCTGACNGGGAGACACTGCTCGGTGACCAGTGGCCCGAACAGCTCAATAGCGCCGGCGAATCGCTGAAAGCCCTGGAAACCGATGCCTTACCCAAGCGCGAGCGCGAATCGTTGGAGCGCCAGATTCACCAGTTGAACGAGCTGTTGGCGCTTCTGCGCGAGCACGGCCCTCTGGAGCAGTGGACACCCCAACTGAATCAGCCGGAGCAGAGCGCGCAGGCCCGCAAGGTCCTCAAACAACTGGTGAAAACCGCCCGCCAGTGGCCGGAGAACGATCGCCCCGCCCCCGTTCAGGACGCGATAAACGCCCTGAATGCGCTGGAGCAACAGGAAAAGGCCAAAGAGCAATCCCAGCGCAAGCACATTCGTGAGGTCGAAGGCCTGGTGCGCCAGGGGCTGAGTGCCGCGCAGCGCGGCCAGGTACGGCGGGCGCGGGGTTTACATCGCGCCAGCCAGGAGAAGCGGGAAACCCTGGAGCACATTCCGGCCCACCTGGCGAGCAAGCTGGAAGAGCTGGATCAGGCGATTGAACGCCTGAGCGACTGGCATGAATTTGCGGTCACCCCCAAGAAAGAAGCACTCATTCGTTCCATGCAGGCCCTGGAACACAGCACCATGAACCCGGAAGAGCTGGCCCGCAAGATTCATCACCTCCAGGATGACTGGCGGGAAGTCAGCAAGGGCGTGCCCCATCACGACGAGGACCTGTGGCACCAGTTTCAGGAGGCCTCGCATCGCGCCTTCGAGCCCTGCAAGGAGTTCTTCGAAGCCCAGGCCAGAGAGCGCGAAGCCAACCAGGCCAAGCGGGAGGAATTGATCGAGCAGGTGCAGCTCTACCTGAACGGCTATCACTGGGACAGCCCAGTGTGGAAAGACGTCGAGCACACCCTCAAGCAGGCACGGCGCGAGTGGCGCGATGCCTGGCCGGTGCCGCGCCAGGCGGTCAAAGCCCAGGAAGAGCGGTTTGAGCCTCTGATGGATCAACTGCACGCCAAGCTGGGGGAAGCCTACGATGCGCACCGGGCTGAAAAAGAATTACTGGTACAACGGGCCGAGCAATTGCGCGAGCAGAGCGATCTGCATCAGGCCATTGAAGGCGCCAAAGACCTTCAGGTCCAGTGGAAACAGGTCGGCCAGTGCCGCCCCCGAGAAGATCAGGCCCTGTGGAAGCAGTTCCGCGAACACTGCGACGCCATTTTCGCCCGCCGCCAAGCCCAGTTTGAGGCGGCCGATCAGGCGCGCCAGGCCCAGGCCGAGGAAGCGGAGTCCCTGATCAAGGCACTCAAGACGCTGCAACAGCAACCACTGGATACCCCCGGGGCACAGCGGGCGCGGATCGATGAACTCAAGAGCCAGTTCCAGGCTCTGAAAGAGCTTCCCCGCCAGCAGGCGCAGCCCCTCAATGACGCCTTCTACCAGACGCTCAAAGCCCTGGATGAGCAGCACAAAAACGCTCGCCGCCAGGCTAAAGAACGCCAGCGCCAGCAGCTGTTCAACGCCGCCGAAGCGGTGCGCGCGCTTGAATTGGCCAGCCTTGAAGGCGGCGATACCACCGCAGCCCAGGAAGAGGCGAGCATCGCGCTGGAGGCCGTGGAGTACTGGCCCGGCGACAGCCAGGCCATTTTGAATCAACGCCTGGAACGGGCGGCCAGCCTGACATCCGCGGTCCAGACGGAGAACCTGGAGGCCCTGCGTCTGCTGTGTATCCGCAAGGAAATCGCGACCGGTCAGGAATCCCCCGAGTCCGACAAGGCGCGCCGAATGGCCTATCAGATGGAACAATTACAGCAGGGCCTGGGTCAACGGTCTGACACAGCGGAATCACTGCTGCTGGAATGGTTGACCCTGGGGGGTGTCCCCGATCCGGAATACACCCAACTGCTGACACGATTCCAGCCGCACTGATCTCCGTCTCACCCAGACGTTAGCGGTCCCATCGGATACTTATGGAACAACCCGGCGAAACACCCGCACAGACCATTGAACGCCCTGCCTGGTCTCGCCGGGCGCTGAACAGGCTGATTGCCACCTTCAAGCGCTACCCCAAAGTGCTGGCGCTGGCGGGTTTTCTGTTCGGCCTTGGCAGCTTCGTTCTGGTCGAGCGCAAACCCGCACTCGCCCAGGTGGTCGCGGTGTTGATGATGGCCAGCTGGCTCTGGCTGATGTTCGAGAACACCCTGCGGCGCAACGCGCTGCGCCTGCTGAAGCTGAAAGTCCCACGCCCCGCTCTGCACTTCATCACCCAGATGGTGCACCAGGAGAGTCTGTTTTTCGTCCTGCCGTTTTTCTTTTTCACGGTCACCTGGAACAGCGGGCAGACGCTGTTTATGGGGCTGCTGTGCGCCGCAGCGCTGGTCTCGGTCATTGACCCGCTCTATTACAACCATCTGGCCAAGCGACGCTGGCTGTTTCTCGGCTTTCACGCCCTGGCCTTGTTCGCGGTCATGCTCACCGCACTGCCGATCATCCTGCATCTGAGTACCGCCCAGAGCTACCCTCTGGCGCTCGGCATCGCCGTGCTGCTGGCCATTCCCAGTGTCATCAGTGCGCTGCCGCCCCGGCGCTGGTGGCGCAGCCTGGCCCTGATCGGGGTGGTTGCCGCCCTCGGCCTCGCGGGCTGGTACGGACGCCTCTGGGTGCCCCCGGCCACCCTCTGGCTGACTCAGGTGGCGGTGAGCACCGATATCGATATTCAGGACAAAGCACCGGGAAACCGCCTGACGCAACTGAGCGAAACCAAGCTACACCAGGAAGGGCTCTATGCCTACACGGCGATCCGCGCGCCGCGCGGGCTGAACGAGCGGATTTACCATGTCTGGCGCCTGAACGGCGAAATCGTCGACACCATTGCCCTGGATATTCAGGGCGGGCGCAAAGAGGGATACCGGGCCTGGACCCACAAGCAGCACTTCCCGAAACAGGCGGTGGGCCATTGGCAAGTCCAGGTGGTGACTGAAGCGCGCCAGATGATTGGCGTGCTGCGCTTTGAGGTTACCGATATCGGGAATTGACAGACCCCTTATTTTCCTTTTCACTTGAAGACTTACCGATAAGCATAATAACCGGAGTTCTACTATGGCTTTTGCGTCCAAGGAAGCCGCCAGAGAGTATTGGCGGGCGAATATCAAGTTGCTGGCGGTGCTGCTCAGCATCTGGTTCATTGTCTCGTTTGGTGCGGGCATCCTGCTGGTGGACTGGCTCAATCAATTTCGCATGGGTGGCTTCAAACTGGGCTTCTGGTTTGCCCAGCAGGGTTCCATCTACACCTTTCTGGTCCTGATTTTTGTCTACGTGTACAAGATGAATCAGCTGGACCGCCGCTTTGGTGTCCGGGAAGACGAGGAGTAGTTCATGGAAGCCCAAACGCTCATCTACCTGGTGGTTGGCGCCACCTTCGCGCTCTATATTGGCATCGCGGTCTGGTCCCGGGCCGGCAGCACTGGGGACTTCTACATTGCTGGCGGTGGCGTCCATCCCGTGGCTAATGGCATGGCCATGGCCGCCGACTGGATGTCCGCCGCATCCTTCATTTCCATGGCCGGCCTGATCGCCTTTCTCGGTTATGACGGTAGCGTCTACCTCATGGGCTGGACCGGCGGTTATGTGCTGCTCGCCTTATGCCTGGCCCCCTACCTGCGCAAATTTGGCAAGTTCACCGTGCCGGATTTCATTGGCGATCGCTACTACTCCCAGATGGCCCGCACCGTTGCCGTGGTGTGCGCCATTTTTGTGTCGTTCACCTATGTGGCCGGACAGATGCGCGGGGTCGGGGTGGTGTTCTCCCGCTTTCTGGAAGTGGATGTGACCACCGGCGTGCTGATCGGTATGGGCGTGGTGTTCTTTTACGCGGTGCTCGGCGGTATGAAGGGCATTACCTACACCCAGGTGGCCCAGTACTGCGTGATGATTTTTGCCTACACGGTACCGGCGATTTACATCAGCCTGATGATCACCGGCAACCCGATTCCACAGCTGGGCTTTGGCGATACCCTGGCCGACGGCTCGGGCACCCACCTGCTCGACAAGCTCGACGGGTTATCCCGGGAGCTCGGCTTTACCGCCTTCACCGAGGGGAAAAAGTCCACCATCGACATGTTCTGCATTACCGCCGCGCTGATGGTGGGCACGGCGGGCCTGCCCCACGTCATCGTGCGCTTTTTCACCGTCCCCAAAGTGCGCGACGCCCGCAAGAGCGCCGGCTGGGCCCTGCTGTTTATCGCCGTGCTCTACACCACCGCCCCGGCCGTGGGCGCCTTTGCACGCACCAACATGATCGAGACCATCAATGGCCCCGAGGGCCAGGGGGTAGCCCGGGAAAACATGCCCTCCTGGGTGGACACCTGGGAAACCACGGGGCTGATCCAGTGGCAGGATGAAAACGGCGATGGGCGGCTGTTTTACAGCAATGACAGCCGCAATGAAATGACCATCGACCCGGATATTCTGGTACTGGCCAACCCGGAAATCGCCGAGCTGCCCAACTGGGTGATCGCCCTGGTGGCCGCCGGTGGCCTGGCCGCCGCGCTGTCGACCGCCGCCGGGCTGTTACTGGTGATTTCCACCTCAATCTCCCACGATTTGCTCAAACGCAACCTCATGCCCCGGATCACCGAGAAGCAGGAGCTGATGGCGGCGCGCCTGGCCGCCGCCGGGGCAATCGGGGTGGCGGGCTACCTGGGCATCAATCCGCCGGGCTTTGTCGCCGAGGTGGTCGCCTTCGCCTTTGGCCTGGCGGCGGCGAGCTTCTTCCCGGCGATCATCATGGGGATTTTCTTCAAACCCATGAACCAGTGGGGCGCCGTCGCGGGCATGCTCACCGGGCTGGTGTTCACCGCCAGCTATATCCTGGTATTCAAGGGGGTATTCTTCGAACCCTTGCTGCCCAATACCGCCGAATACTGGCTGCTGGGTATCTCACCGGAGGGCATCGGGTTTGTCGGCATGCTGCTGAATCTGGCCGTGGCTCTGACCGTACGCCACTTTACCCCGGATGCGCCGCCGCATGTCCAGGATCTGGTGGAAAGCATCCGCTTCCCTCAGGGCTCAAGCGGCCCCAGCGCCCACTGACCCGCCCACACCGGTATTAAACCCGGCATTAAAAAAGGGAGCACCTGCTCCCTTTTTTAATGCCCTGCTTTCAGCTCTCGAGCCAGACCTCATCAATCCAGCGCCAGACATCATCCCAGCTCTCATCGCTCAGATCGCCATCGCGCCAGAACAGGACTTCACCCTCGGGCTCAACGCAGTAATAGTTGCCATTGGTCTCACACAGCGGCAACAGGTAACGGGGCAGGCCCATCGACCAGGCCACCGCCGCCACCTCCGGCAGGTAGGTATGGGCATGAGGGTCAGCAGCGGTCACAGGCTCCAACGAACCGGTCACCACGTCGCTGGCCAGAAGCAGGAAACGGCGCATCTCCCGCGGGATAGGCAGAAGCACCTCCTCCTCCACATCCACCAGGTCTTCGTGACTGGGCAGCTCCAGGGGTACCGGCACCGGCTGGTGCGCCGCCCTCAGTCGTTCCAGGGTCTCTTCCATTGTGGGCTCTTGCATTGCGAAAGGACCGTCAATGCTAGCGCCCCATCTGGCATATGACAAGCCGGGACGCCCCTGTCAGGGGTAGTACATGTGGTAGTGACTCTGCGCGTAGGGGTTGAGCTCGTAATACGACTCCAGAAACGCCACCAGATCAATCAGCTCACTGACGGTCATGACATCGTTGTAGTTGCGCATCAATGACTGCCCGGCGTCATCTGTGATCTGCTCATCCTGATAGCCGCTGGCCAGCCGATGGGAGGGATTGATGACGGAAGTCAGAAGTTCGGCGTAGGTTTTGACCTTGGTGACGGTGCCACCGAGAATGATCGGCGTGTCCAGTTCGCGTTCCGTCACCACTGCATCATAGCCCTGCAGCCGATGGCAGGACAGACAATCATACTGGACAAACACCTGCTCGCCCCGCTCAAGATCCCCTTCGGGCAGACTGAACCCCCGGGGCGATTCCGGTCCCTGACTGCACGCCGTCAGAAAAAACACGAACGCAAAGAGTATTGAGTATTTCATGGTGACCACCTCTAACCGACATCGAACGAAGTCTGAATCCTTACAACCCGATTCGAGATCTATTAAGTGTTGTCGACGGTGGTGTTTTCGCAACCCAGTAAACGGGATTTATCTCCTGTATTAAGACTACCTTTGCGCTGAATCAAAAATGACGCCAATTCTTGATCGGATAGAATCACCCCCGATCCAACAAACTCCGCAAATCAATCAACGCCGCATTGGCGCGGGAGATATAGGAGGCCATTACCAGAGAGTGGTTGGCCAGCGGACCGAAACCGCTGCCGTTAAGGATCATCGGGCTCATCAGCGAGCGCTGGGTGGCTTCCAGCTCACGAATGATCTGCCCCAGGCTGACCCGGGCATTTTTGTCATCGAGCACGTCGGCGAATTCGATTTCCGCCGCCTTCAGTAGATGGATCAGGGCCCAGGCCGAGCCTCGGGCTTCGTAATAGACATTATCCAGCTCGGTCCAGGGCGTCTTGACGATCACCTCTCCCGGGGCCACTTCCCGAGGTTCACCCATGCTTACCGGCAAGTCCGTATTCAGTCGACGCTGACCGACGCTGGCGCTGAGGCGCTGCGACAGGCTGCCCAGGCGGGTTTCCACAGTGCTCAACCAATAGCGAAGATTATCGGCGCGGGTGTAGAACTCGGCATTCTGTTCACTGATGCCGGTCAATCGATCAAGGTAGCGACGGGTGTACTGAATGCCTTCGCGATACTGTCCCTCGGTGGCCGGCATGATCCAACTGTCAGTATTGAAGTTGAAGCGGGACTCGGCCAGGGCCAGGTCCTGATCCTCGCGGGATTGAGACTGGGAGCGGCTGAACGCTTCACGCATGGCTTTGCTGGCGTCGCGCACCTGAATGACCACGCCGTACTCCCAGCTTGGCATGTTATCCAGCCAGAGGCCGGGCGGCGTGATGTCATTGGTCAGGTAGCCGCCGGGTTTTTCCAGCAGGGTTTCCGCCACGCCAATCAGCGCCGAGGTCATAACAGCGCCGCGCTCACGGGTCCCGCCGCGCTCCTCCACCTGCGTCGTCACATAGTCTTCCACGGTGAAGAAACCGGGGGTCATGCTCCAGTAAATGCCCACTACCAGCGCCAACAACAAGTAGAGACCCAATACGGCTATACCGATTTTCACCCGCATTCCCAATCGGGAGACATCGTCACGGGTATCGGCAAAGGTGTCCCGAAGCTTGCGCTGCAGGTGAACCCAGAACTGCTTGGCTTTGGACATGGGCATAGCGACTTCCTGATCGGTGAAATGCGTTAGTGGTCGTGATGGGGCCGGTCAAACACGCTGACCGCATAGGCCTTCACGGTCTGCTCACTGCCATCATCAAACGTCAATATCAATTGTAGCGGATCTCCGGTGCGGGGGCGTCGCTCAAGCCCAAAGAGCATTACGTGGTAGCCCCCCGAGGCAAAGCGCACCTTCTCGCCGGGGGGAATCTCCACCGCATCCACCTGACGCATGCGCATCATGCCATCCTCCGTGCGGTGCTCGTGCAGCTCCGCCCGCTCGGCGAACTCGGCGGACACCGCCACCAACGACCGCGCCTCCTCACCCATGTTATGCAGTAGAAAGTAGGCCGAGGTGAGATCTTTACCCGGCAAGGGCACACGCACGGTTGCGTCGGTAACGGTGACGGTGGGCGCCTCCGCCCAGACCGGCGCTACCCCCAACGCCAGTATAAAAAGTATGGCTCGCAACATGACAGGTTTCTCCAGAGCATTGATTGTGCCGCCGCACAACCCGGTTACAACGGCGGCTGTAGTTCGATTCGCGGGGGCGACCCCAGGTGAATATCTCCGCGCAACAAATAATTGGGTGTGCCATCACGCATTTGCTGATAAATCCACCGGCCCTCGGCGTCCGTGCGCGCCACGATCAGCAGAAACTCACCGGTGTCTTTTACGCGCCGGGCCAGCTGTTGCAGATCAACCACCAGCTCGTCTGCCCGCTGACGAAGCAGCTCTCCATTGAGCTGTACCACTTGCCCATCCTGAGTCAGGGGGGAGGCACTTTGCAAACGCGCCCGCTGGTCGCTGACCTTCTCGCTGAACTCGGCCACCAGCGGATTCCCCGGATCCACGGACGCTGCCAGGTCCAGATAGCCCTGGGCCTGAGAGAGCGCGCTACGCGCGGCGGCGGAGCGGGCCAGATCGAGATAGCGCAAGGCAATGGCCTGGAGCCCGGAAATGGCGCGGGTGTTATCGGGGTCATAAATCAGCACCGCCCGATAGCGATCATGGGCATTGTCGCCCAACGGTGACAGCAATCGATCGGCAGACAGGGCCCGATCGCCCTCCTCCAGCCAGCGCTCAAGCCGCTGCTCTCGCGTCAGCGCCGGCTCGGGCTCGGGCATGGTATCAACCGCCGGCGGCGATGCCTGTGTCGAAGAGGGTGTCGGCGCGGGGCTGCTGCACCCGACCAACAGGGCAAGCCCCAGCATACCGCCCAGCATCCACCCTCGGGATCTCGTCCGATCGGTTGCGGGATGACCCAACTCATGCATGACGATAACCTTACTCACAGCGACTCCAGGAGAGCCAGTTGGCAGTTTTTGCGGTCCAAGTCCGGTACACTAGCGCCCCGGATTGATCCGAATTATTGTGGTTTGCCGCAGTCCGAGAAATGAGACTGCTTTGGCATTTAGCGGCCATGATACCCTCTCGCCGCAGAAAACGTCACCCAACACGGAATAGAACGACCTATGTTGACCCTGCAATTATCGCCATCCCGACACAATTTCCTGTCATTCTGGCGTCTGCTACTCTGGAGCACCCTACTCTGCGTTTTCAGCCAAGGCGCCGCCGCTCAGGACCTACTAAGCGGCCAATCCCAGAATTCGAGCCTACTGGGGGGCGGTGATGACTTTCTGCCGGTCACCGAGGCATTTCAACTGGAAACCCGGCTGTACGATGGCGAGCTGGTACTTCACTGGGAAGTGGCCCCGGACTACTACCTGTATCAAGAGCGGTTCCGGTTGAGCGCCGATCCCGAGCCGGAGGCGTTTGCCCCCCGATTCAGCGACAACACGGTCGACAAGTACGACGAGTACTTTGAAAAGGACATGGCGGTCTATTACGGCAGCGCCACTGTCCGCCTTGCCGTGGCCGACAACGCCCAGCCCTTCACCCTGCGAGTAGAGTCTCAGGGGTGCGCGGACGCGGGGCTGTGCTATCCGCCCCATGTTGATTACGTCAAGGTGGACCCCGCCAACCAGAGCGCCAGCATCGCCTCTGCGCCTCCCGCAAACACACCCGCAAATACCGACGACGGCGGCGCCACCTCCGAGGCCACGACCACTTGGCTCCCTTATATTCTGGTGTTGGCACTGCTCGGTGGCATCATTCTGAACCTGATGCCCTGTGTCTTCCCCGTGCTGTCGATCAAGGTCATGAGCCTGGCTCGAGCCGACCGCCAGCGGTTGCCGCTCCACGGCTGGGCTTACACCGCGGGCATTGTGGTCAGCTTTGTCGCCTTTGCCGGCGTACTGTTGGCCGCACGCGCCGGTGGAGAGGCGATTGGCTGGGGCTTCCAGTTACAGTCTCCCCTGCTCATTGCCGCACTGGTGTACTTGTTTTTTATTCTCGGGCTGAGCCTGTCCGGCCTGCTGACCATTGGCACGCGCTGGATGGGGGTAGGACAGAAGCTGACCCAGAGTGGCGGCCTGAGCGGCTCCTTCTTTACCGGCGTGCTCGCTGCTATTGTCGCCAGTCCTTGCACCGCCCCCTTTATGGGTGCGGCGCTTGGCTTTGCCCTGACCCAGCCCACGCTGGTGAGCCTGAGCGTGTTTGTGGCGCTGGGTCTGGGGATGGCGTTGCCACTGCTAGCGCTGTGCTACCTGCCATCGCTGGTGAACCATCTGCCAAAACCCGGCCCCTGGATGGACAGCCTGAAGCAGTTTCTGGCCTTTCCTTTATACCTGACCGCCATCTGGCTGATTTGGGTGCTCGGGCGCCAGGCCGGGCCCAATGCCGTGGCAGCGGTTGGCGTGGGGGCCGTCGCGATTGCCTTCGCGGGATGGTTACTGACCCGGCAGCCCCGTTCGACTCCGGCCCGATTCAGCCAGAAGGCGCTGGTATTACTCGCCTGGGTCGCCGCCCTGGCTCTGCCCTGGCAAACGCTGAACGCCCCAGTCGAGGACTCCCGCTGGGAGCCCTACTCCGCCGCCCGCCTGGACACCCTGCGCCGCGAAGGAACTCCGGTATTTATCAATCTGACCGCCGACTGGTGCCTGACCTGCCTGGCCAACGAGCGCGTGACCCTGAGTACTGACGACGTTGAACGCGCTTTCGACGCCCACGGCGTAGCGACCCTCAAAGGAGACTGGACCCACCGCGACCCAGCCATCACCCAGCTGCTGGAGGCGTACAACCGCAGCGGGGTGCCGCTCTACCTCTGGTTTCCCGCCGACCATCAGGGCCCAGGCATCGTGTTACCGCAAATTCTTCGCAAAAAAGCCCTGCTAGAGCGACTCGGGGATGGCACGGAAACACAATTGAGCCAAAATTGACGACGTTAGCAGCAATATTGCCGACTTTTTGCCATCCTCTGTTATCTTGCCTGTATTGCGCCGGGTTTGTCGCTCAAAATGACTGTTAACGGGTTTTGCCAACCCACTCAAACACGGCTTTATGCGCCACAACAGACCGAACGTCTGGCATCTTGTCGCCATTTGAGGACAATTTAGCAAAAACCCGAATAGACCGTGGACACTGTTGCTTTTTTGCGGCAAACTCGCCCCCATAACGTGCAAACGCCGATTTTCGCGCGTTAACACAACACCCGGTCAAGAAAACCACGGTCACACAGGATTTTTCATGGCAACCATTCTGGTTCTACATGGCCCCAACCTGAATCTGCTGGGACAACGCGAGCCCGGCATTTATGGTGCCCAGACCCTGGACACCATAAACCGGACCTTGACCGAACAGGGCCACGCCGCTGGCCACCATGTGTTGACCCTGCAGAGCAATGCGGAATACGAACTCGTTGAACGCATTCACGATGCGCGCCAGGAAGGGGTGGACTTTATTGTCATCAACCCTGCTGCGTTCACCCACACCAGCGTCGCCCTGCGCGATGCACTGCTGGGCGTTGCCATTCCTTTTATCGAAGTGCACCTGTCCAATGTGCACGCCCGCGAGCCGTTCCGCCAACACTCGTATTTTTCCGATGTCGCCCAGGGCGTCATCTGTGGTTTCGGCGCCCAGAGCTATGAGCTGGCCCTGACCGCGGCACTGCGCCACCTGGAGCGCGCCGCGCAGACAGGCAAGGCATCGACATCCGAATAGAAGTATCTACACCCTGACATCGAACCCGGTGCGCCGGGATCAATTCATCATTCATCCGTTGCTTTAAAGAGAGGCCCCAATGGATATTCGCAAAATTAAAAAACTGATTGAGCTGCTGGAAGAATCCGACATCGGCGAGCTGGAAATCAAAGAGGGCGAGGAATCCGTCCGCATCAGCCGCAATAACCCGAACGCTCAATACTTCACCGCCGCACCGGCCCAGGCGCCCGCGCAAGCACCGGCCGCCGCCCCCGCCGCACCGGCTCCGGCCGCCGACAGCAGCGAGGCAGCCCCCGCCGCGCAGCACAACGGCCACGTGGTGAAATCACCCATGGTAGGCACCTTCTACCGCTCCCCGAGCCCCGGCTCCCCGGCGTTTGTGGAAGTGGGCCAGCACGTTAAGGTCGGCGATGTGATCTGCATCGTTGAGGCCATGAAGATGATGAACCAAATCGAAGCGGACAAAGCCGGCGTGGTCGAAGCCATTCTGGTCGACGACGGCGAGCCGGTTGAATTCGACCAACCCCTGGTCACGATTGTATAAATCCAGCACCGAGGATTTGGTTTATGTTTGATAAAGTTTTGATCGCCAACCGCGGCGAGATTGCCCTGCGCATTCTGCGCGCCTGTAAAGAGATGGGCATTAAAACCGTCGCGGTTCACTCTGTCATCGACCGCGACCTGAAGCACGTTCGCCTGGCGGACGAGTCGGTATGCATCGGGCCCAACCCGTCGCCCCAGAGCTACCTGAACATCCCGGCCATCATCAGTGCGATGGAAGTGACCGACTCGGTAGCGGTACACCCCGGCTACGGCTTTCTGGCCGAAAACGCCGATTTCGCCGAGCAGGTGCAGAAAAGCGGTTTCGTATTCATCGGCCCGGATCCGGATACCATTCGCATGATGGGTGACAAGGTCGCCGCCATTGCCGCCATGAAAAAGGCCGGCGTGCCGACCGTACCCGGCTCCGATGGCCCACTGCCCGCCAACGATCGCGAGAAATGCCTGGCCATGGGCAAGCAGATTGGCTACCCGGTCATCATCAAGGCTGCCGCCGGCGGCGGTGGTCGCGGGATGCGCGTGGTACACACCGAAGCCTCGCTGATGAACTCCATCCACATCACCCAGAACGAAGCCAAGTCCGCCTTCGGCGACGATACGGTGTATATGGAAAAGTTCCTGCAGAACCCGCGTCATGTGGAAATCCAGGTGCTGTCCGACGGCCAGGGCAATGCCATTCACCTGGGCGACCGCGACTGCTCGCTGCAGCGCCGCCACCAGAAGGTGATCGAAGAGGCGCCGGCCCCCGGTATCCCGGAAGACGTTCGCCAGTCAACCGCACAGGCCTGTGTCAACGCCTGCATCAAGATGGGCTACAAAGGTGCCGGTACCTTCGAGTTCCTGTACGAAGACGGCAACTTCTACTTCATCGAGATGAACACCCGCATTCAGGTGGAGCACCCGGTCTCGGAAATGGTGACCGGTATCGACATCATCAAAGAGCAGATTCGCGTCTGTGCGGGCGAGAAGCTGTCCATCAAGCAGGAAGACGTGGTGATTCGCGGTCACTCCTTCGAGTGCCGCATCAATGCCGAAGATCCCAAAACCTTCATGCCCTGCCCGGGCAAGGTCAAGAATTTCCATCCGCCGGGCGGTCTGGGTGTGCGGGTGGACTCGCACCTGTACAGTGGCTACACGGTACCGCCGAACTACGACTCGATGATCGCCAAGATCATCACCTACGGCGAGACCCGGGAAGAGGCATTGAACCGAATGCGTCACGCCCTGGATGAGACCATCATCGACGGCATCCGTACCAATATTTCGCTGCAACAGTGGCTGGTCCGGGACGACGAGTTCCGCAAAGGTGGCGTCAACATCCATTACCTGGAGAAAAAGCTTTCCAGCTGACGCCCTATGCCCTGGTTGCAACTGAAACTGACCACGGACCGGAATAGCGCCGAGGCGCTGGAAGATCTTCTTCTGGCCAGCGGCGCTGTGTCGGTTACGCTGGAAGACAACGCCGATCAGCCCATTCTGGAGCCCGCACTGGGGGAAACCCCGCTGTGGGACCAGGTGCGCCTGACCGGCCTGTACGATGCCGACATCGACACGCGTGCGGTCAGCGAGCGGCTGGCTTCCGCCTGGAACCGGCCGCTGCCCGAGCACCGCTGGGAACAGCTCGAAGATAAGGACTGGGAGCGGGAGTGGATGAGCCACTACCAGGCCATTCGCTGTGGCGAACGCCTGTGGATCTGCCCCAGCTGGCAGGAACCCCCGGAGCCCGACAAGGTCAACCTGATGCTCGACCCGGGCCTCGCGTTCGGCACCGGCACCCATCCCACCACGTTTTTGTGCCTGCAGTGGCTCGACCAACAGCAGCTCGACGGTCTGGACCTTGTGGACTTCGGTTGTGGCTCGGGCATTCTGGGAATTGCGGCGCTGCTGCTCGGTGCCGACCGGGTGACGGGAGTGGATATTGATCCCCAGGCGCTTACCGCCACGCGGGACAATGCGGCACGCAACGCGCTGCCAGAAAATGCCATGCCGGTCTATCTGCCCGGACGATGCCCCGAGGTGACGGCCGATATCATGTTGGCCAACATTCTTGCCGGCCCTCTGGTTGAACTTGCGCCACAACTGCAGCGCATGACCCGGGTTGACGGCAAGATCTGCCTTTCTGGCATTCTGGCCAATCAAGCCGAAACCGTGATGGCGGCTTATCGCCCCTGGTTTGACTTTGACCCGGTGGCCGAACAAGACGGCTGGGTGAGACTGACCGGCACCAAAATACGCCCGTAACGACCCCGTTTCGGGTGAGGAGAACACTGAACAATCATGGCCCCGACTAACATGGTGACCCGCTGCCCGCAATGCGGGACGTCGTTCCGGATCACCCCGGCGCAGCTACAGTCAGCGCGCGGGGCCGTGCGCTGTGGGGCCTGCCTGCATATCTTCAAGGCACGGGACCATCTGGTGGGGGCNCAGGCGCCNGCGGCCGAGCCGGCNCTGGTGCGCCGCTCNCCCCAAAAACCCACCCAGAACAGNCCNACCACCACCAAAGCGGAGCGCAAACCCGCCGCCCCCAAGGCGCCGTCCCCTACGCCGAAAGAGGCGCGTCCGCGCGCTGAGCAAAAGCCCAAGGAGACCGGGCTGCGCTTTGACCAGTCGCGAATCGACCAGGAGTCGAGCGCGCTGGATGACGATGACTTTCTGATCAGTGATGATATGGATCAGTCNCGCCCCGAGAGCGAAGACGATCCGTTNGGTGTCGGCGAACAATCCCGCTCGCACAGCACGCACTCNCTGTTCGAGCGAACCCCTCGTCCNGAGGAAGAGGNGGCCTCGGAGTCTGNTGACGACACCGACGANTCCTGGGCCATGAGCCTGCTCGAAGAAGAGGAAGAGCAGACCGCCAGNGTTCGGGTCGAACCGGCCCCNGAGCCCGCCTCGGACGTACCNTCNGACTTTGAANTGATGGACGAGCCGGAACCTCCNCCCCCNGGAGAACACATCAAGTTCCACCTCGCCAGCAGCGATGCCGAGCAGGNCGACGACTACCAGGGCGGTGAGCGCATGCGCGCCCACGATCCCGAACGCTCGGCNCTGCTGATGAANATCGACCCCGAGCCGGTCGAGATGAACTGGACTCACCGACAGACCCGCCGNCGGCGCTGGCTCTGGCCATCGCTGGTTGCGCTCGCGGCGGTCGNCCTGCTCNTTCAGGTNGCCTGGCTACAATTTGACCGCTGGAGCCGNNTGGANCCCTACCGCACCGTNTATGNNACCGTNTGCCCCCTGATTGGCTGCCANNTGCCCGAACTGGTCGATCGCCGCCAGATCCGCGCCTACAACCTGGTGGTCCGCAATCACCCGGAGCGTGAGGGCGCCTTNATGGTNGATGCGATACTGCTCAACACCGCCCGNTTTGACCAACCNTTTCCCGGCCTGGTGCTGGAGTTCAGTGACCTCAATGGCGAGGTGGTGGCGGCGCGTCAATTCACCCCCGAAGAGTACCTCTCNGGCGAGCTGGCAGGNCGCACCNTCATGCCCAGNAACCAGCCCGTCCACCTGACACTGGAGCTGGTGGACCCCGGCCCGAGCGCCGTCAACTACCGNGCCTACATCCCCCACTGACCGGCCCTCCTCCCGGCCCCGCCTGTNGGGGCGANNCAAAACCGATCAAAAAAACATCAATTCGGCGGTTTTGCTCGTTCCCAANCCGGGGCCAAACGGGTATCATAGCCAACCTTTTCCGGGGCTGTCGGTNACGGCCATTGAGNCCCTCGAACAGGTGAGTCGCGTGTTTCGGATCGGTACCCATCAAATAGACAGCCGGGTGATTCTCGCGCCCATGGCGGGTGTGACGGATCGTCCTTTTCGGCAGCTGTGCCGGAAACTGGGNGCCGGNCTGGTGGTCTCGGAAATGGTGACGTCGGATGCAAGCCTNTGGAACAGNCGCAAAAGTCGGCTGCGCCTGGACCACGCCGGCGANGCGGAACCGATTTCAGTACAGATNGCNGGAGGCGACCCGGNCATGATGGCCGANGCCGCCCGACTCAACGCGNACAACGGCGCCCAGATCATCGACATCAATATGGGCTGCCCCGCCAAGAAAGTGTGCAAAAAGGCCGCCGGCTCCGCTCTACTCAGAGATGAGCCTCTGGTGGCCGANATACTGCAGGCAGTGGTAGNGGCGACCNACCTGCCGGTCACCCTGAAAATACGCACCGGCTGGGACCGGGATAATCGCAATGCGGTGCGCGTGGCACGGATGGCGGAGNATATCGGCATTCAGGCCCTGGCCGTACACGGCCGGACGCGGGCCGATCGCTATCAGGGCCAAGCGGAATACGACACCATAGCCGCCGTGGTGGATGCGGTAACCATCCCGGTATTTGCCAATGGTGATATCGACAGTCCGTACAAGGCNCAACAGGTACTCGACCAGACCGGCGCTNACGCCGTCATGATCGGTCGNGCCGCCCAGGGGCGCCCCTGGATTTTTCGGGAAATCGATCACTACCTGCGTTTTGGTAGANCGGTNCCCGAACCGNCACTGACTGAAGTCAGGGACATTCTCAGCAGTCATTTGCGTGACCTCTACGGATTTTATGGCGACTATTTGGGCCCGCGCATCGCTCGCAAGCACCTGGGCTGGTACTTGCAGACGGTACCCGGTAGCGACCCGTTTCGTCAGGCGTTTAACCGTATGGACAACGCACAAGAACAACTGGACAGCGTTCTGAAGTACTTTGAACAGCTGATAGAACAAGAGGATCAAGCGGCATGAACACAGCAGAAAACTTTTTGGCTCCCNTGGGCGATACGGGCCANACCCANACGCTCACNCACGGACAGTCCCTGCGNGGCTGCGTGGAACAGGCCATGGAGAANTACTTTCAAAACCTCGACGGCCAGCCCGTCAGCGACGTGTACAACATGGTGATGGCCGAAGTGGAAGCGCCCATGNTGGAGATNGTCCTCAAGTACACCCGTCACAACCAGACCCGNGCCGCCCAGGTGCTGGGGCTGAACCGTGGCACGCTGCGCAAGAAGCTCAAGCAGTACGACCTGCTCTGAGCGCGACAACCCGAATTCCGAGGGGGTGGCATAAAACCACCCCCTCTGCTTTTGTAACTCACCTGAATTGACACCGGCATTGGGGGAAACTCACCGACCATGACCACCGACCTAGCACCCGTAAATCGTGCGCTGATCAGCGTCTCTGACAAAACCGGCATTGTGGAATTTGCCCAGGCACTGCACCAGCGCGGTGTGGAGATCCTGTCCACCGGCGGCACCTTCCGCCTGCTCAAGGAAAACGGCATTCCCGCCGTGGAAGTCTCTGACTACACCGGCTTCCCTGAGATGATGGACGGACGGGTCAAAACCCTGCACCCGAAAGTGCACGGTGGCATTCTCGGCCGGCGCGGGCAGGATGACGCGGTCATGGGCGAACACGGCATTAATGCCATCGACATGGTGGTGGTCAACCTCTACCCCTTCGAGCAGACCGTGGCCAAGCCCGGCTGCACCCTGGAAGATGCCGTAGAGAACATCGACATCGGTGGCCCCACCATGGTCCGCGCCGCCGCCAAGAACCATGCCCACGTCAACATCGTGGTCAACGCCAGCGACTATGCGCGCATTCTGGCCGAGCTGGATGCCAACAACGGCAAAACCAGCCTGAACCTGCGTTTTGACTTGGCCATCAAGGCCTACGAGCACACCGCCGCCTACGACGGCGCCATTGCCAACTACTTCGGCCGCAAGGTCGAGGGTGGCAGCGAGCACTTCCCGCGCACCTTCAACAGTCAGTTCCAGAAAACCCAGGAAATGCGCTACGGGGAAAACCCGCACCAGAAGGCGGCCTTCTACGTGGAGCAGAACCCCGCTGAAGCCGGCATCGCCACCGCCAAGCAGTTGCAGGGCAAAGAACTGTCCTACAACAACGTGGCGGACACCGACGCCGCCCTGGAGTGTGTGAAAAGTTTTGAGCAGCCCGCCTGTGTGATCGTCAAGCACGCCAACCCCTGTGGCGTGGCGACCGCGGCCAACCTGAAAGACGCTTACGACCTAGCCTTTGCCACCGATCCGGAATCNGCCTTTGGTGGCATCATCGCCTTCAACCGCGAGCTGGACGGTGCCACCGCCCAAGCCATTGTCGAGCGTCAGTTTGTAGAAGTGATCATCGCCCCCACCGTGTCCGATGAGGCCGTACAGGTCGTGGCCGCCAAGAAAAACGTCCGTCTGCTGGCCTGCGGCCAGTGGGGCATCGAGCGCATCGGCGGGCTGGATTACAAGCGCGTCAACGGCGGCCTGCTGGTGCAGGATCGCGACAACGGCATGGTAGCCGAGTCGGACCTGAAAGTGGTCACCAAGCGCGCCCCTAACGAGCAGGAAATCCGCGATCTGCTGTTTGCCTGGAAGGTCGCCAAGTTTGTGAAATCCAACGCAATCGTCTACGCCAAAAACAACCAGACCATCGGTGTCGGTGCCGGCCAGATGAGCCGCGTCAACTCCGCGCGCATCGCCGGCATCAAGGCCGAGCACGCCGGCCTGGAAGTGAAGGGCTCGGTGATGGCTTCAGACGCCTTCTTCCCGTTCCGCGACGGCCTGGACAACGCCGGTGCCGCCGGCATTGCCGCGGTGATTCAGCCCGGCGGCTCCATGCGCGACGAGGAAGTGATCGCCGCCGCCGACGAGCACAACATCGCCATGGTATTCACCGGCATGCGCCATTTCCGGCATTAATCGGCAACGGCGGATGCGCCTTCGGCTTATCCGCCCTACGCGGATTTATACCGCTGCGCTCGGCCGTAGGGCGGATAAGGCCAAAGGCCGCATCCGCCGTAACTCAAGTCAATCCAAACCACGAAAGGTCTAAAGCATGAACCTACTGGTCATCGGCGGCGGCGGACGTGAACACGCCCTCGCCTGGAAGGCGGCCCAGAGCCCCAAGGTCAACAAAGTGTTTGTGGCCCCCGGCAACGCCGGCACGGCCCTGGAGAAAAACCTGGTCAACGTGGATATCGACGTGCTGGATTTTCCGGCTCTGGCAGAGTTCGCCCAGCACAATGACGTGGCGCTGACCATCGTCGGCCCGGAAGCGCCGCTGGTCGAAGGCGTGGTGGACTACTTCGCCGAGCGCGATCTGCCCTGCTTCGGCCCCACCAAGGGCGCCGCCCAGTTGGAAGGCTCCAAGGCCTTTACCAAAGACTTCCTGGCCCGGCACCAGATCCCCTCCGCGGATTACCAGACCTTCACCGAGGTGGAGCCCGCCCTGGCCTACCTGGAAGAGAAAGGTGCGCCCATCGTGGTCAAAGCCGACGGCCTGGCCGCCGGTAAAGGCGTGATCGTGGCGGAAACCCTGGATCAGGCCCAGGACGCCGTGCGTGACATGCTCTCCGGCAATGCCTTTGGGGACGCCGGTTGCCGCGTGGTGATCGAAGAATTTCTCACCGGTGAAGAAGCCAGCTTTATCGTCATGGTGGACGGCAAACATATTCTGCCCATGGCCACCAGCCAGGACCACAAGCGTGTGGGTGAAGGCGATACCGGCCCCAACACCGGCGGCATGGGCGCCTACTCCCCGGCCCCGGTGGTCACCCCCGAGGTGCACGAGCGCATCATGCAGCAGGTGATTGTACCGACCGTGGAGGGCATGGCCGCCGAAGGCAACCCCTACACCGGCTTCCTGTACGCCGGCCTGATGATCACCCCGGACGGCCAGCCGAAAGTGATCGAATACAACTGCCGGTTCGGCGACCCCGAAACCCAACCGATCATGCTGCGCCTCAAATCCGACCTGGCCGAGCTGTGCCAGATCGCACTGGACGGCAAACTCGATCAGGCCCACACCGACTGGGACGAGCGCGCCGCGGTCGGCGTCGTGCTCGCCGCCGGTGGTTACCCGGGCAGCTATAACAAGGGCGACGAAATCAGCGGTCTCCCTACCGAAGAGACCCCCGGTGAGCGCGTATTCCACGCCGGCACCAAGACCGCCTCCGGTAAAGTCGTCACCAGCGGCGGCCGGGTGTTGTGTGCCACCGCCCTGGGCAATACTGTCAGCGAAGCGCAGCAGCGCGCCTACGCCCTGGCCGATCGCATCCAGTGGGACGGGGTTTTCTACCGTAAGGATATCGCCTATCGGGCGATTGAGCGGGAGAAGAAAGGCGAGTAGTTACTTGCAACGTTAAGGGGGGCGCTCAACCGCGAGCGCCCTTCAGGGCAACACCTCGTAGTCCCGCTGCGCGATGAGGGGCAGCGAAGGCTCGGCACCATAAATCTCGACCCGATAGGTGCCGGGCTCCCATCCCTGCCGGGGACGCACCCAGGCCTCCTGTCGCAACCCGGTATGGTCCGTCAACGGATGGTAGTCAAAGTGGGACAGGCCCGGCTGGTCCTCTCGCGCCCACCGAATGATCACCGACGCCTGCTGGTACTCAGTCGGCACCTGGTAGTGCAGATAGACCGTCCGGTCTTGCACGCTGAAGCGGTTCTGGGCTCGGAAGGGGCTGCCGTCCTGACCCGAGCGATAACGGCTGAATATCAGCGCCCCCGGGTTATCCGGGGCGAGTTCTGGAGGGGTTCCCGCCGCCCAGCGGGCGTAAAGTTCGCGCAGATGCTCAACACCCAGTCCCTGCCGATTCAGCCAGTCAGCGGTAATATGAGAGCGCTGTGAAAAGAAGGCCTCAAGCTGTTCCAGGTCGGTCTGTTGAATCAGCGCCAGCGCCTCTTCGCGCGTGAACCCCAGCGCGATTCCCAAACTCAGATCGTCGTGGAGGCGCCGACGCTCTTCCGGCACCGCATCTGACCGGCTCGCCTGCGCGTCCTCCCTGGGTGCCTCGACCGGAGCGGTTGCGCTCCGCGCCGAGGTCCCGCGACCCGGTCGTTCCGATAGTGATTCAACCGGGACCTTGAGCAGCGGCGTCCCTGCGCGCTCGTCACCTCCCTGATACAAGGCTCGCACCACGCTGAAAGCGCTCACACCAATAAATACAACGGTAACCAGCGTAACCAGGCGTTTCATTGGAGATGGTCCGGGCTAGAAGTTTCGTAGGTAGTCATCCCGCTCGTTAATGCACTCTGATCGGGAGTCATACTTGGTCAGGTAGCTGTAGGAGACACCGTCAGTGTTCGGGCCGCAGTCATTATCGCCGTACTGAACCGGTCCATAACAACTCGCATAGATGGTATCGGTGGTCTGTCCGACACAGAGGTTGTAGTAAATCTGTTCGCTGGGGTCTTCAACGCTTACGCCACCGCCACCGCCACCGGTGGAGCCGCTGCCGCAATCAAATCCGGCCGCTACGTCACGAGCATAGCTCACCTGAATTTCATAGTTACCATAGACCTCCTCGGCCTCACTTTGGTAACCCTCAGCACAGAGCTCCAGTGCCTGCTGATAGTAGGCATCCGCCGCCAGAAACTGGGTCGATACCTGTGTCCCACAAGCGTTGGCCGCATCCCGGTCAGAGGCTGTCACCAACTCCTGGAACGAACAGCTACCACCGCCGGAACTATCCAGCTCACGGGTATCTTCTCCTTCATCATCCTCGGCCACACAGCCGGACAGCGCCAGCAGGCTGAGAAGGCTTACTGCTTTGATATATCCCCAAGTCGTCATCTTTGATGCTCCGCATTGTGTCGGTTTTGTAGACAATTTTATGCGTCACAGCTTCAAACCGCATACCCCATTTGGGTGAAATTTGCCCCTCAACAACAAAAAAAGCCGAACGCATTGCCTGCGCTCGGCTTTTCGGTGCGGGTTTACTGACGATGCGGTCAGTCGGAAGCCCCTACCAGCACCTCCACCAGCTCCGGCTCAATGACGCTGCCACTGTAGCGATCAAACAGTGCGAAACCGCCGTTTCCTGCATAGCCATTGTCCCAATAGACTGGCACCATNNCGTGATCAAGCGCTGACTGGGTAATGTATTCATTCCAATAGCGCCGNTAGGTATCGTGACCTTCGACATTCTGCCGTGANATNACNCCNTANTCACCCAGAATGACCCCGANACCCTGGTCGANGAAGTTCGTCTGCATCCGCTGGAACTGGTTATCCACGTANGACTCATTGGCCCAGGTTTCGGTGACATTNGGNTCGGTTGCGATCGANCCCCACTGGGTAATNTTGCTGCTTTCGTTCAACGTAAAGTTGTAGGGGTCNTAGTAATGCACCTCCATCAACAGCCGATCACTGACCGTATCCTCGGGAATCTCGGCGAAGTTCACGGTGTGATCAATGTTGGTATTGAACCCCTGAACCACCAGATAACGATCCGCGTTGTTGCCGCCGGTCGCGCGCACGGTATCGACAAAGGTCTGGTTGAAGCTGTTCTGGACGGTGTAGTACTCCTCGGTTGGTGTTCCGTAATCGCCTTCGACCATTACCTCATTGGTACCGGCAAACAGCAGTCGATGATCGTAGGCCTCAAAGTGCTCGGCGATCTGGGTCCACATGATGGCCAGACGATTGTTGACATACTCCTGATCCGCGTAGGTCGGCTGCATCCAGCCACCGTCCCAGTGGATGTTCATGATCACATACAGGTCCGCGTCCAGCGCGTAGTTGACCACTTCCTCTACCCGATTTTTCCAGCTTTCCTCGATGATGAAATTCTCGGCATCGGAAAACTGACTCCAGGCTACCGGCACCCGAAGCGTGTCGAAACCTGCGGCTTTTACCCTATCGATCAGCTCCCGGGTAATTTCGGGATTCCCCCAGGCGGTTTCACCGCCAATGGCGTCCAGGGAGTTGCCGACATTCCAGCCAACGCCCATTTGCTCGGTCAGCTCCACGGCCGTCAGCCCCCCGGGGTCGCTCACAGAGGAACTGGACGAACTGGAAGCGCTCGACGAAACGGAGGAGCTACTGCTGGATGAGCTAATGACCGAACTACTCGATGAGGACTGCGAGCTACTGGAACTCGACGAAACCGACGAGCTGCTGGACGAGCTCGCCCCACCACAGAGAGCACCCGACAGCTCCGGCACTTCCGCGTCGCCGTTCTGACTCACCTGAAAACCAAATTCAATCGACTGCCCCGGCAGGATCGACTGATTCCAGCTCAGGTTGGTCGCACTGTAGGGATTGGAGCCCTCCAGTTCGGCATTCCAAAGGTTGGTAATGGTGCTGTGCTCATACTCCCAACTCACCTGCCAACCATTGATCGCCGAGGTGTCGTTATTGGTAATCTGGATGCTCGCAATGGCGCCAGCGCCCCAATCACTTTGAACCAGATAATCGCATTGAACGGATTGAGCCTGGGTGATCGGGGCCACCATTAATCCGGCGGCCAACAAAAAAGCGCCACTGATTGTTTTTATCTTTGAAAACGTCATGGGAAATTATCTCCTTTCCGGGTTTTTATGCGAGAAAAATATCAAGGAATAGCGCACCGCATACCGGACCTGAAATACCCACCAGTCCCTACCGAATACCACTGTGTATGCAGCGTCAGTCTTATACTTCTTCGAGTTTCCGGCTCTGGCCGAGGCCAAAGCGTCCACTCACCAAAAAGTATATCGACAGCGCTTCAGGGAAAAATGCAGAAGGGCTTGCGGGACGAGAGGGAGATCACAAATTGCAAAGAAGAAAAAGTCGCTAAGGTAAGAAGTGAAAAGTCAGGCGACATTTGCCACTGATGGCGTAAAAACAGGCGAGATCAATCTTCAGTTTCAGAGGGCGCGCACTTGGCGCATAAAACAAAGCCGGTTTGGGCAAGCGGCGAATCAGACCGCACCTTGGGGACGGAGAAAGAGGGACGACGAATTCGTCCCTCCTGACACGGAATTTAACATACGGATTTATTTTCTTATTTGAAAATCAGGATTTCCACTTGATATTGCAACCCAGGCTGGGACGCTGCTGATCTTCGGGGGGCTGCTCGCCTCTGGCGACCAACTCCGCCGCCGCCAGCAGGTCTTCCCCGGTCACCGGAATATCATTGCCCGGACGGCTGTCGTCGAGTTGGCCCCGGTATACCAGCCGCTTGTTCCGGTCAAACAGGTAGAAATCCGGGGTACAGGCCGCATCAAAGGATTTGGCCACCCGTTGGGTTTCGTCGTAGAGGTACGGGAACGCCAGTTTGTACTCCTTGGCAAATTGAGCCATTTTTTCCGGAGAATCCGCCGGGTACTCCTTGACATCGTTGGAGCTGATGGCGATACAGCGGATGCCCATTTCATTGAGCCGGTCGTTGAGTGTTTCCAGGAACGGCGCAATATGCAGGACAAACGGGCAGTGGTTACAGATGAACATCACCACCAGCCCCTTATCGCCCATGCGCTGGCTCAGTTTCCAGGTCTCCCCGGCGGGATCGGGCAAAGTGGTATCGGGCAGCTCAGTGCCCAGAGGAAGCATATTGGAAGGCGTGCGGGCCATAATTGACTCTCCTGTTAAGCGCCAGCCCCACCCGGGGCCACAGACACTTGGATGGTTAGCCCTGAATTGTATACCCCCGGGCGGCCCCTGTTAAAGCCAGCAACAGACGCCACTCCCCCGGGGCTAAAGGCCCAGAGACCGGGGGAGCCGCGCAAGAATTTCACTATTGGTGAAATAGCACCCCTTTATTTCATGATGACCACAACATTGATATAATTGGGCTTCGATGTTAGCAAGCACTTACAGCCGTACACCACCCCGAACAATGACTGTTTATATTTGCTCACTCAGGAGGTAAACTGACCCTGATCCGCATCATAAGCGGCGCCGGGCCCACTGAGTGATCCCGGGACAAAACGCGGTGGACACCATCGCACAATAAATCAACCCTGGCAGTATGCAAGCAGTACAGCGCGTTTTGGGGCCGGACTCCGGTTCTCGCTGTGGGCGCTGCCTAAACCAGCTGCACAACCGACATTGGGGTCTGCCCGGCNNCCGGTGACGGCTTTTGTGTGTTGAGAGGAATTGTGAGAATGACTTTTATNCACGACGATTTTTTGCTCGACACCGAGCAGGCCAAGGCGTTGTACCACGATTACGCCAAAGACATGCCGATCATTGACTACCACTGNCACCTCCCCCCGGATCAGATCGGCGAAAANAAACAGTTCAAGAATCTGTCCGAGGTCTGGCTGGCNGGTGACCATTACAAATGGCGAGCGATGCGCTCCAATGGTGTCAGNGAAAAGTACTGCACCGGNGATGCCAGCGACTGGGAGAAATTTCAGGCNTGGGCCGAAACCGTACCGAATACCCTGCGCAACCCGCTGTATCACTGGACCCACCTGGAACTGAAGAAGCCTTTCGGCATCACCGACAAGCTNCTCAGCGGCGANAATGCCCGCGAGGTGTGGGACCAGTGCAACGAACTGCTGGCGACGCCGGAATTCAGCGCCAAGGGCCTGATCACCCAGGCCAATGTGAAGGTCATNTGCACCACCGATGACCCGACCCACGACCTGCGCCATCACCAGTCCATCGCCGCGGACAGCAATTTCAACACCAATGTGCTGCCCACCTGGCGCCCGGACAAGGCCATGGCCGCCGAAGATACCCAGGGTTACAACACCTACCTGGATCGGCTCGGGGAAGTGGCTGACGTACAGATCAGCACTTACGACGACCTGATGAGCGCCCTGCAGAAGCGTCACGACTTCTTCCATGAGCAGGGTTGCCGCCTGTCGGATCACGGGTTGGAAACCGTCCACGCCGAAGACTATACCGACGCTGAAATCAAGGCGATTTTCGCCAAAGTGCGCGGCGGCAAGGACCTCGACCAGACCGAGCTGGACAAGTTCTACTCGGCGATGCTGGTGGAGTTCGCCCGTCAGGACCACGAGAAAGGCTGGGTCCAGCAGTACCACATTGGCGCCATCCGCAACAACAACCCGCGGCTGTTCCGCGATCTGGGCCCGGATACCGGTTTCGACTCCATTGGCGACCACAACTACGCCAAGCCNCTGTCGAAATTCCTCGGCCGTCTGGACAACGACGACCGCCTGGCCAAAACCATTCTGTACAATCTGAACCCGCGCGATAATGAGATGATCGCCACCATGATCGGCAACTTCCAGGATGGCTCGGCCGCCGGCAAGATGCAGTTNGGTAGCGGTTGGTGGTTCCTGGATCAGTTGGACGGNATGAAGCGCCAGATCGAAGCCCTGAGCCAGTTGGGNCTGTTGAGCCGGTTTGTGGGGATGCTGACCGACAGCCGCAGCTTCCTGAGNTACTCCCGCCACGAGTACTTCCGGCGNCTGCTGTGCCGNATCCTCGGCCATGATATGGCCGCCGGTACGGTNCCCAATGACCTGAAAATGGTCGGCAGCATGATTCAGGACATCAGCTTCAACAACGCGAAAGACTACTTCCCGTTTGACGTCCCGAANTAAGCGGGTCGATTAGNTAGCGTGGTAGTCTGTAGAGCCCGGCAGTCATGTCGGGCTTTTTTCGTTCTCAACCCGGAGAGCGCTCTTGGACAGCACCAATTTGCTATCGACATTCCTGTTCTCACTCTCGGTCACCACACCGATTTTCCTGATGGTGATTCTTGGTGCGGTGTTACGCCGCATCGGGATGATTGATGAGACCTTCATCAACACNGCATCGCGCCTGGTATTTGCGGTGGGCTTGCCGGTANTGTTGTTTTTCAGCAGCGCCACCACCGACTTTGGTGCCGCCGCCGACGGCCGCATCCTGTTCGCGGTAGTAGCCGGAGCGATCGCCATTTTTCTGTTGAGTCTGCTCACGGCGGACGGTTTTGTGCGCGACCGGCGGGACCGGGGCGTCCTGGCCCAGGCGGCGTTCCGGGGCAACCTGGTGATCATCGGTCTGGCCTACTGCGCCAATGCCTACGGAGAAAGCGGCGTGGCCATGGCCGCCCTACCCATCGCCATCACCATCGTGCTCTATAACGTACTGTCGGTCATTGCGCTCAACCGGGACCTGGACAGCCGGCGAGGCATGCGGGGCGTGTTCTCGGGTGTGGTGNGCAACCCATTGATCATCGGCATTGTCGCCGGACTGTTCTACGGTTGGATTGAAGGCCCCATGCCCGAGCCCGTTCAACGGGCGGGTAACTATCTGGGTGAGATGAGCCTGCCACTGGCCCTGCTGTGTGTGGGCGGCGCGCTGGATCTGAAGTCATTACGGCAAGTGGGCGGTGGCGCCCTGGCGGCCACCACCTGGAAGCTGATTGTTTCGCCCCTGGTCGGTGTCCTGATCGCCTTGGCTCTGGGGCTGGAGGGTCAGGCGCTGGCGGTGGTCTTTCTGCTGGCCGCGTCGCCCACGGCTACCGCCAGTTTTGTCATGGTGCGGGCCATGGGCGGTAATGCCTCCCTGGCGGCCACCATGATCGTCCAGTCCACGGTTTTCGGGTTGGTGACGGTCACGCTGGGCCTGTGGATACTGCAGGCCCTGGCGAGCTGAACACTACTCGTTGTCGTCCTGGATCTGCTCCTGAATCTCGTCATAGGATTCGTGGCGCACATCTTCACCCTTCACCAGATACACCACGTACTGGGCCAGGTTTCGGGCGTGATCACCGATCCGCTCCAGGGCGCGCAGACTCCACATGATGTTCAGGGCACGGGAAATATTGCGAGGGTCCTCCATCATGAAGGTCAGCATTTCCCGCATGGCGGAGTTGTACTCCATATCCACNGTGTTNTCCGTNTCCACCACNCGNAGNGCCAGNTCGANATCNAGNCGNGCAAACGCATCCAGNGCGTCNCTCAACATGCGCGAGACNTGGCCACCGATGTGGCGCACTTCAACGTANCCGCGCGGNGTGGAGCCGTCACCGCTNAGGGCGATNGCNTGCCGGGCNATTTTNCTCGCCTCATCACCCACCCGCTCCAGNTCNGTGATGGCTTTGGTNACCGCNATNACNAGACGNANNTCNCTGGCNGCNGGCTGGCGACGCGCCAGAATGCGNACGCAGTCTTCGTCAATATCCAGNTCCATGTCATTGACGTGATCATCTTCCCGAACCACCCGCTCGGCGGTCTCGGCATCGGCATCAATCAGCGCCTGTATGGCATCATTAACCTGACGTTGAGCCAGTCCACCCATCTCGGACAGCTTGGTCTTGATTTCATCCAGCTCAAGATTGTACTGCTGAGAAATATGATGCGTATGGGATTTGATATCCATGACCATNATGAGTGCTCCTCTTAGCCGTACCGGCCGGTAATATAATCTTCGGTTTGCTTATTGGTCGGGTTGGTAAACAGCGAATCGGTGTCACCAAACTCGATCAGATCGCCCATGTACATGAACGCAGTATAGTCCGAAACCCGGGCCGCCTGCTGCATATTGTGGGTCACAATCACAATGGTGTATTGATCTTTGAGCTCGTAGATCAGCTCTTCAATTTTCAGTGTTGAAATCGGGTCCAATGCCGACGCCGGCTCATCCAGCAAAATCACTTCCGGCTCAATGGCAATGGCGCGGGCNATGACCAGACGCTGCTGCTGACCACCGGACAGACCAAAGGCGTTNTCGTGCANNCGGTCTTTGACNTCNTCCCACANNGCNGCGCCNCGCAGGGACTTNTCCACCACTTCNTCCANNACCCGNCGGGACTTNACGCCCTGCANNCGCAGGCCNTANGCNACATTTTCATAAATGGATTTCGGNAANGGGTTNGGCTTCTGGAANACCATACCCACCTGACGNCGCAGCTCGGCCACGTCGACTTTCTTGTCGTACATATTGCTGCCATCCATCAGGATCTCGCCTTCGATGCGGCAGATATCCACCAGGTCATTCATCCGGTTGAAACAGCGCAGCAGCGTCGACTTACCGCAGCCGGAAGGTCCGATAAAGGCGGTTACCTTCTTTTCGGGAATCTTCAGGTTGATGTCTTTCAGGGCACGATTATCCCCGTAGTACAAATTCAGNTTATTGACCTCNAGCTTGATGGTCTCGTCTTCNAATGCCATGGCATTACCCTGTGTCTGAGGGCGGGGCGCGCCCACGTGTGCTTGGTGNTCGGGTGCCGTTGATGACCCGCTTTGCTTGGTAGTGTCTTCTAACATGCTAGGCTCCCGCGATCAATCAGAGGCGCTGCGATACTTCTCGCGCAGCGTGTTACGAATTTTGATGGCTGTAAGGTTCAGAATAATGATCAACAACACCAGCGTCAGCGCCGTCGCGTAAACCAGGGGGCGAGCGGCTTCAACGTTCGGACTCTGGAAGCCGACGTCATAAATATGGAACCCGAGGTGCATGATCTTCTGATCCAGATGAATGTACGGGTAGTTGCCATCAATGGGCAGGCTCGGTGCCAGCTTGACCACACCGACGAGCATCAATGGTGCCACTTCACCGGCGGCACGGGCGATGGCCAGAATCAGGCCGGTCATCATGCCAGGCGTGGCCAGAGGCACCACCACCTTCCACAGGGTCTCCGACTTGGTCGCCCCCAGGGCCAGACTGCCCTGACGGATGGTGCTGGGAATACGCGCCAGGCCTTCTTCGGTGGAAACAATCACCACCGGCAGGGTCAACAGGGCCAGAGTCAGAGACGCCCAGAACAAACCCGGCGTACCAAAGGTCGGGGCCGGTAAGGACGCGGGGAAAAACAGCTCATCAATGCTGCCCCCCAGGAAGTACACNAAGAAACCCAGACCAAACACCCCGTATACAATTGAAGGCACACCGGCCAGGTTGTACACCGAAATGCGGATCAGCTTCAGTACCGTGCCCTGACGGGCGTACTCGCGCAGGTAAATGGCGGCCAGCACGCCCAGCGGGGTNACCATGATCGACATCACAATCACCATGGTGACGGTGCCGAAGATGGCCGGGAAAATCCCGCCNTCGGTATTGGCNTCNCGNGGCTCTTCGGTCAGGAACTCCCAGAACCGNTCCATGTAGTGTGCCAGNTTGCCAAACACACCCAGGTGGTTGGAGCGGGTAACCCGCACGATGTTATGCAGGTGAATGGTTTTTTCCATTCCGTTGACNGTTTCAACATCAAAGCTGTCCCGCTCGATCTGCTCATAAATCGCGTCGCGCTCCGCCTTGATNCGGCGGTACTCTTCGTTCAATGCCTCTCGCTCGACCGCAAACTGCTCTTCGGCCTGCGCCATTTCTTCCGGCGAAACACCCTGCAGCTCAAGGCGGCGACGCTCCAGNCGCAGCCGTTCCAGCTTGTGGTTGATGCTGCCAATCTCCACCTTTTCCTTGCGACGGATTTCGTTGTGCAGATCCACGCTGCGCTCGACCCGGGCTTCCACCTCTGGCCAGAAATCCTCATCGCCCAGGCGGCTGATCACTTCGCCGTGTTCTTTCAACGCCACCGGGAAACCGTAAAAGTTACCCCACTCGCGACGTTCAACCACAATGGCATTTTCCGGGTAGTGCCACTCACCCATGCCCACATCCAGGTACCACTGNAAATCGCTACCGAGATCCCGATTACCCTGNTTGATCAGNTAGCGGGTCACCAGAGGGACATCCTCGCCCACGGTGTAGCCATTGGTACGCGCCACNCGNGCGGGAATGACTTCCTTACGGANCAGTTCNCCCAATACTTCCTGTCGGTCGCCATCGCGATCCAGCACCGACATCTGCACCAGATCAGCGGGCCAGAAATGGCCAAAACCGCGAACGGCAATCAGCCCCAACAGGCCCACAACCATAATCATACACAGCGCCACGGCACCGCCGTTCAGCCATACCCAGGGGGCACCACTTTTAAACCAGGCTTTCATCAATCAGGCTCCCAATGGTTACAGGTTGCTGTAGCGTTTACGCAAACGCTGGCGAACGACTTCGGCCAGAGTGTTGACCACAAATGTCAGGGCCAACAGCACCAGAGCGGCGAGGAACAACACCCGGAANTGCGTGCTGCCAATGGCGGTTTCCGGCAGNTCCACNGCCACGTTGGCNGACAGGGTGCGCATACCTTCGAATATATTGAAGTTCAGCACCGGGCTGTTGCCGGTGGCCATCAACACAATCATGGTTTCACCCACTGCACGACCAAAGCCCATCATCACCGCCGAGAAGATACCCGGGCTGGCGGTGGGCAGAATCACACCTATTACGGTNTGCCAGCGGGTTGCCCCGAGGGCCAGAGACCCCTGGGTCAAATGGCGNGGNACNTTGAACACCGCGTCTTCGGCGATCGAGAAAATGGTGGGAATCACCGCAAAGCCCATGGCAATACCCACGACCAGNGCNTTGCGCTGATCNTAGTCAATNTTGTTGTTGGTCAGCCANTGGCGCATGCTGCCATCAAAGAACCACACTTCGACNTGNGGNCTGANCGCGATACAGGCCCATCCGGTCANCAGNATGGGNACNATCAGAATGGCGGCCTCCCAACCTTCCGGGACNTTNCTGCGAATCGCCGATGGCAACCGGCTCCACAACAACCCTACGGCCAACATGGTGACCGGCAGGAAAATCAGAATACTGAANACCGCNGGCAGGTGATTTTCCAGNAANGGNGCCANCCANAGACCNGCNAGAAAACCCAAAATGACCGTCGGCAGGGCTTCCATGATCTCAATGGTGGGTTTGACCACGCCNCGCAGCTTGGGGGTCATGAAGTAGGCGGTGTAAATGGCNCCCATCACACCCAGAGGNATGGCAAACAGCATCGCGTAGAAAGCGGCTTTGAGCGTACCGATNGACAACGGCACCAGGCTCATTTTCGCCTCGGAGTCATCCGCGCCAGAGGAAGCCTGCCAGACGTACTCGGGCTGCTGTCGGCCTTCATACCAGACCTTCTGCCAGAGTGAGCTCATGGAGATTTCCGGATGCTCATTCCAGACCGAGGCTATATGCAACCGCTGGTCNTTATCCAGCGCCANCAAGCGGCCGTTAATGGGCGACAATGCCAGTTGCGAAATGGGCTGATCCGTGACCGACTCNATCACCAGGGTGCTCGACGANGTCCCGTAGAAAAGGCCGACATTGCCTTGGTCGTCACCGGCCGCNAAACCTTTTCGGGTATATTCCGGTGCGATNGTGGTCACCGANCCCGGCANGGAGCCNAAGTCCCGCACCGGCGTCAGNTGGAANTGATTGTTATCNTCCCGAATGATAAACCACTGGCTGACCGACCCCTGGTCCGTNCCGATGATCACCGACAGCGTACCNACCAGAAACTCCAGAGCGTTCACCTGGCCACGCTCGGTGGGNAGCGTCTCGATCANCCGGGCATCTTCAGCGCGCTCGACATGGTAAAAATGCAGTTGTTCCCGATCGTCCGCGACCACCANAAAACGNCCNGTGGCATCGACGATCAAGTGNTCCACCNGNGCACCACCGGGTAGTGAGGGCACGGAATAGCTATCACCGGATACGCTACCGCCGTTGCCGAACAGNCCCTGGTTCATCCGGTAACGCCCCACAAGGATCTGATTGTCNTCAGTGACNCCNGCAACCATCATGCCGGCATCCGTGCTNTGCACGGCGACTTCGCGCAAGGCNCGGCCCTGCTCGTCCAGCGTGANGGGTTCNTNACCCAGNGGNTAATCCAGCCCCGGGGTCACCAGNCGCTGGTCATTGGGNTAGCTGAGGCTATAGGTCTCCTGGACGACAGATACCGAGCCATCGGAGAAACCGTANGCCACCAGCTGCTGNTTCGGCACACTGGTATCAACCGCCGTGGCCGTGNCACCCTGNTTGCGAGGAACCTCAAAGGTTTTGAGGGCGAGCCCNGAATCNACGTTAAAGAAGTGCACCTGCCCGGCCTCGCTGAACGANGCCCCCATNTCCTCGTANCGCTCGAGCACNAGNTGGGCGGACGGATCGGCCTCGCTGGTCAGNGCGAAGGGGTAGTCGGCNGTCGGCTCGATACTGCTGCTGCGCAGTAACGGCGCCACTTCCGAGAACAGGTANATGAANATCAGCGCCAGGGCGCCAACCACCATCATACCGGCGGTGCCAACTCCGTAGCGGGACAAGCCGTCCTTGAATTTGCGTACCTTGCGCAGACGAGCACGTTGCTCCGCATTCGGCATCAAGCTTCCCCGGGCATCCGGGGTGGAAGGTCGCTCTGACATAGTGCATCAATCCTGAGCTGGAGAATCTCGGTCGAACCCCCAATCAGAGGACTTCGACGAAAGCGCGTGCATGCTAACAGCGCTAGATGACAGTTTTGTTACAGCTACATGACAAAAGGGACCCTCCGCCCCGCGGCGGTGTCCCTTTTGATTGTCCCTAAACCAGTTGACGGATCATAAACCCAGGGTCCCTTTCCGGGTCGATCGGGGCGGCAAGTGCCACCCCGGCGGAGTCTGTGTTTACAGACCCAGCTCTTCGGTCACCCGCTTGGACACTGAGGCCGGCAGCGGAATGTAACCGTCACGCACTACCACTTCCTGACCCTGCTTGGAGATTACCATTTTCAGGAACTCAGCCTGCATGGGATCCAGGGGGCGGTTCGGGTGCTTGTTGACGTACACATACAGGAAGCGGGCCAGCGGGTAGCTGCCATTCGAGGCGTTTTCGGCGTTAGGAGCGGCGAACTCTTCGCCTTCGGCACGGGCCAGCGGTACTGCACGCACGCCAGAGGTCTGGTAACCAATGCCGGAATAGCCGATGCCGTTACGCGACTCGCTCACACCCTGAACGACCGAGGCAGAACCGGGCTGCTCGTTAATGCCGGGCTTGTAGTCGCCCCCGCACAGGGCATTATCCTTGAAGTAACCGTAGGTACCGGACACCGCGTTACGGCTGTACAGGCCCAGGTCACGATTTTCCCACTCACCGTCCAGGCCCAGTTGGCCCCAACGGGTAATGTCNTCTGAATAGCCACAGCGACGGGTCACCGAGAACATGGCGTCTACCTGAGGAATCGTGAGACCTTCAATGGGGTTGTCTTTGTTGACGTAGACCGCCAGAACGTCCACCGCTACCGGAACNGCAGTCGGCTTGTAACCGTGAGCTTGCTCAAANGCACGAATCTCGGAGGCCTTCATTTCGCGGCTCATGGGACCAAAGTTGGCAGTATTCTGAGTCAGCGCCGGCGGAGCGGTCGAAGAACCGGCACCCTGGATCTGGATATTGACGTTGGGATAGAACTTGGCGAACTCCTCGGCCCAGAGGGTCATGAGGTTNTTCAGGGTATCGGAACCGATGCTGTTCACATTACCGGANACGCCTGAAACCGCCTCGTAATCCGGCAGATTGGGATCGACGTCCGCTTGCGCCATGGCGCAGGTCATTGAGCCGGCCAGAGCCAGGCCTTTAAAGAATTTGATGGCGTTCATAGAGCGCTCCTCTGAAACAGTGATTTGTCGTTCAGTGACATGAAATGCCCTTATCTGGGTCATTTCCACCTGAGANGCACTCTACCCACCCAATATGACAGTCCTGTGACAGGCTGCCATAAATTTGTCAAATTACTGCAACAAACGCANAAGGCAGCCCNGAGGCTGCCTTCTGTCGGATAAGCGAATCAGTCTCGCCGGAAAATCAGCTGATGTAGACCGGTCCCGCCCCTGAACTCCAGACGATCACGGTNCTNACCATCACCACGACCGCGAGCACCANGCCTACGGTGATCACCGAACTGGCGTAAATGAAGCCCCGTTCTTTCGGGATATTCATCAGGATGGGAATACCTTCATAAATCAGATAGACGGAGTAGCACGCCGCCAGAATGTACACCGATACCACCAGCCACAGCTGTGGGTANACCAGCGCAACNCCNGCGAGCATCATNGGAATGGCCGAATAGACCGCCAGCGCCGTCCCTTCATAGTGGCGACGATTGGCTTCGTCGGCCACACCAAAACTGCGCGACATCCANTTGATGTANTCGCCCAGGACATAAATGGCAATAAGCTGAGCGAAATAGGCNGCTNCGGCCATGAGCAAGGCACTNTGGCTGGTCAATTTCACCACACCGCCGCTACCCACNCTCCAGCCCACTTCGGTCACTCCGAAATAGCCCGCGATACAGGGTATCAGTGCCATCAANGGAACGTGACGTAGATAAACCCGCAGGAACGATTCGTTGTCGCTGCGTATCCGCTGCCACTCGCGATCGGGGTTGGTGAAGATACCCAGGGTGTGCTGCAACATAGCCATATTTACGTACTCCTGCTACTGCTTGTTATTAGAGAGTACGTACAGTATCCAGCTTTGGGACGAGTGCCGCAAAGAAGTATTCGCGATAAACGAATACTGTTAATCAACTTAGGTTATATAAAAGGGGCCGTCGCCCCTTATTTGACGACCTTGAGGTTGGGCCGTTTTTGCGCGTCTTTCTTCGGTTCGGAATCCGGCTTGGGAGGCTCGGGATTGGGCTCATGCTCGAATACCATGCCCTGGCCATTCTCCCGGGCATAAATACCCAGTACTGAGCCACAGGGGATCACCAGATCCGTCGGTATGCCGCCAAAGCGGGCATTGAAGTTGATCTGCTCCAGACCGATGAACAGGTCTTTGACTGCCGTCGGATTGATATTGAGTACAATCTGCCCGTCTTTATTGACGTGCTGCTGAGGCACTTCAACGCCTTGCCCCTGGGCATCCACCAGGATATAGGGGGTGCAGCCGTTATCCACGATCCACTCATAGAGCGCTCGAATCATGTAAGGACGGCTTGAGGTCATGGCCATAGAACGTCTCCCGATAGGGTATCGAAGGGCATGAAAGCCCCTTTTGGGGGCTGGACAACACGCAATGGAGGCTAGTGAGCCCCCATGTCGCGCTCGACTTCCGTGAGGCTCTTACGAAATCCCTCACGTTCGAACAGTCGCTTCTGGTACGTCAGCAANGGCTGGGCCTGGCGCCCCTTGCCAAGGTCAATATCCAGCATCGGCAAGCGCCAGAGGATCGGTGCCAGGCAGCAGTCCACGATGGTGAACTCATCGCTCATGAAAAACGGCATTTCGGCAAAGATCGGCGAGATGGCCAGCAGACTGTCGCGCAGGGCCTTACGCGCCTTTAGCACGGTGTCCTTACTCTTGCTGGTGAGAATGGTGTCTACCAGCGGCGCCCAATCACGCTCCAGCCGGTACATCCACAGCCGGCTCTGAGCCCGGGCAACCGGGTACACCGGCAGGAGCGGAGGATGCGGGAAACGCTCATCCAGGTACTCCATGATCACTTTGGACTCGTACAGGGCCAAGTCCCGGTCCACCAGCGTGGGCAGACTGTCATAGGGGTTGAGGTCCGCCAGTTCCTGCGGCTTGTTTTTGGGATCGACATCAATAATATCCGACGATACCCCTTTCTCCGACAACACAATTCTAACCCGATGGCTGTAATGATCAGAACCATCGGAAAACAGCGTCATGGATGAGCGTTTGGTCACCACACCCATTGTGTATTACCTCAAATTACCCAGTGATCAAGCCGGGGCGCCCACAGGCGCCCCACCGTTATTCGAATTTAGTGAATTCCCTTCCAGTACTCGCGGTTGAGCAGGTAAGCAAACACAAACAGGACGGACAGGAACAACAGCACGAAGATACCCACCCGTTCACGGTCCATGGCTGCGGGCTCACCCAGATACTCCAGGAAATTCACCAGGTCGTAGATCACCTGGTCAAACTCTTCCTGCGACAGGCTGCCTTCAATGTCACCTTCCACCAGGCTACCACACTCCTCATCCATGACTGGATTGCCCGCGCTATCGCGCACAATGTGTCCATGGCTGTCCAGCTGGGGACCGGCGGAACACTCCAGCAGGCCTTGAAGGTCCAGCATGACGTGGGGCATACCAACGTTTTCAAACACCCGATTATTCACACCGAAGGGACGGCTCTCATCCTTATAGAAGTTACGAAGGTAAGTGTACAGCCACTCCGGGTTGCGAGACCGGGCCACCAGAGTCAGATCCGGCGGCTGAACCCCAAACCACTGCTTACCCTGCTCCTTCGTCATGGAGGTGGTCATCAGACTACCGATCTCCTGATCGCCGAAAATCAGGTTGTTGCGCGCCACATCGTGGGGAATACCGAGATCGTCCGCCACCCGCTCATAGCGTGAAAACTTGGCGGAGTGGCAGCCCATACAGTAGTTCACGAAGTACTTGGCACCACGCTGCAGGGACTCTTTATTGTCCAGGTCCGGTTCCATGATATCGCAGGGAATGGAACCACATCCGCCAGCACCCGCGCCCACAGCCTTGATCGGAACCACCACGAGTACTGCGAACAGCGCCAGACCACCCAGCACCAAGCGCAGCGGCAAGCCTTTCATCTGTACACGCTCTGGCACGGGGTGCTCACTATCGCGATCCGCCAACCAGGGGAGCACCGCGAACACGGCGGCCAGAACCAGACCAAACAGGCGCAGGAAGACCGGCACATCGCTGTCCCCTGTGATTCCATTCAGAGCCATTACCAGGAAGATCAGGGCAAAACCCCAGCAAATGGCGAACGACAGGACTCGCGCGATCTGCGAGCGCTGCTCCGGCGGGCGGTTGCTGGTCCAGATCGGCATGGTGATGAAATAGGCAAAGTAGAACACCGTCGCCAACTGGGACAATACGGTGCGCCCAGTGGTCGGTGATTTGACGCCCAGGTAACCCAGCACCACAAACATGGCGGCGAATACCATCAACATGACCCGCGGGATATGCCCCTTGTAGCGCATGGAGCGGGCCTTGGCCCGATCCAACCAGGGCAGCACGAACAGGATGGCAATCGCCGCGCCCATGGCAATCAGACCGAGGAACTTGGCGCTCAAGGGGCCAATTTCAATGGTCACCGCCCGCAAGATGGCGTAGAAAGGCGTGAAGTACCACACCGGGGCAATGTGCTCCGGGGTCTTCAGGTTGTTCGCCTCTTCAAAGTTAGCGTATTCCAGGAAGAAACCGCCCATTTCCGGCATGAAAAACATGACGAAACAGAAAGCGAACAGGAAGACAGTAATACCCACCAGGTCGTGAACCGTGTAGTACGGATGGAACTGCACGCCATCTTTGGGGATACCGTTCTCATCTTTGTTCTTCTTGATGTCCACGCCATCGGGGTTGTTGGAACCGACTTCGTGCAGCGCCAGGATATGCAGTACCACCAACCCGAGTAGGACAATCGGCAGGGCCACGACGTGCAGGGCGAAGAAGCGGTTCAGGGTAATGCCGGAAATCAGGTAATCACCGCGAATCCACTGCACAAGATCTTCGCCGATCACCGGAATGGCCCCGAACAGGGACACAATCACCTGAGCGCCCCAGTAGGACATCTGCCCCCAGGGCAACACGTAGCCCATGAAGGCTTCCGCCATGAGCACCAGATAGATGGTCATGCCGAAAATCCATACCAGCTCGCGCGGCGCCTTGTAGGAGCCGTACATCAAGCCGCGGAACATGTGCAGGTATACCACCACGAAAAACGCGGAAGCACCGGTAGAGTGCATGTAGCGCAGAATCCAGCCGTACTCCACATCACGCATAATGTATTCGACGGAGGCGAAGGCGCCCTCGGCGGTCGGGGTGTAGTTCATCGTCAGCCAGATACCGGTCACCAACTGGTTGACCAGCACCAGCAGGGACAGAACGCCGAAGAAATACCAGAAGTTAAAGTTTTTGGGCGCGTAGTAGTTGCCCATATGGGTGTCCCAGGCGCGCTGTACCGGGAGACGCTGGTCGACCCACTGCCACAATCCAGTTAACCAATTCATTCTTATGCCTCCTGATCCTCGCCCACGATGAGCAGGTTATCGCCCTCGTAACGGTGTGGGGGAACTTCCAGGTTTAACGGAGCGGGTACGCCTGTATACACGCGGCCAGCCATATCGAACTTGGAACCATGACAAGGGCAGAAGAAGCCGCCCTGCCAGTTTTCGCCACCGAGGTCAGCAACGCCCACTTCCGGGCGAAACAACGGTGCGCAGCCCAGATGGGTGCACAGACCGAGCAGCACCAGGAACTCTTCGCGAATGGAGCGAGTCTGATTTTGAGCGTATTCGGGCTGTTGGGGTTGCTCCGAGTTGGGGTCGCGCAGCACGTCCTCAACTTTTTCCAGCCCCGCGATGGACTCTTGTGTACGACGCACAATGTAGACCGGCTTACCCCGCCACTCGACGGTGATCATTTGCCCGGGCTCCATCTTGCCGATGTTGGCCCGAACCGGTGCCCCGGCGGCTTTTGCCTTGGCGCTGGGGTTCCAGGAACCCACAAAAGGTACCGCTGCACCCACTACGCCCACAGCCCCTACTACCGAGGTAGCAGCGGTCAGCACACGGCGGCGCGTTTTATTGACAACGTCATCGGTCATGACGATCTTCTCCCCTAACAGCTTCCGACGGCCAGTAAATCACTGAATTTCAACGATTTAGAATGATGTTATTGAGACGTAAAAAATGGCCAATCTTAAAGAAATTGCGCGCCGCTTACAAGAATAAGCTGCGCCCCGTGCCCTCGGCCAATGGGTTATACGGCGGGCGGACATAAAAAAACGCCCAGGCCAGCGAAGGGCCTGGGCGTTTTTTGCTCGGAGGTACCGCCGCCCCACACCGTGGGGCGAGCTCCAGCTTAACGCTTGGAGAACTGCGGACGCTTACGGGCTTTACGCAGACCCACTTTCTTACGCTCAACAGCGCGAGAATCGCGAGTTACGTAACCTGCTTCACGCAGAGAGCCACGCAGCGCTTCGTCGTATTCCATCAGAGCACGGGTCAGACCGTGGCGGATGGCGCCGGCCTGACCAAAGCTACCACCGCCTTTCACGGTGACTTTTACGTCGAACTTGTCAGCCATTTCCACATTTTCCAGCGGCTGACGCACGATCATGCGTGCCACTTCACGGCCAAAGTACTCGTCCAGAGGACGGTCGTTGACGGTGATGTTGCCGCTACCCTGGGCGATGAACACCCGGGCGGTGGAGGTCTTGCGGCGACCCGTACCGTAATATTGAGTAACTGCCATAATCAGCTTCCCGGTTAGATAGTCAGTTCTTGAGGCTGCTGCGCAGTGTGCGGATGCTCGTTACCTGCGTAGACCTTGAGTTTTTTGAACATGGCGCGACCCAGGGGTCCGCGGGGCAGCATGCCCTTGACGGCGTTCTGGATGGTGCGCTCGGGGGCCTTCTGGATCAGCTTTTCAAAGCTGATCGACTTGATGCCGCCGATATAACCGGTGTGATGGTAGTAAATCTTGTCGCTGGCCTTCTTACCGGTCACACGAACTTTTTCAGCGTTGATCACGACAATGTAATCACCCGTGTCCACATGAGGTGTGTACTCGGGCTTGTGCTTGCCGCGCAGACGACGGGCAATCTCTGTAGCCATACGGCCCAGAGTCTTGCCTTCGGCATCAACGACGAACCAGTCGCGAGAGACCGTTTCAGGTTTAGCACTATAAGTCTTCATGTTATTTCCTGCCTCAGGAGGTGCTTCCCACAAAAGAGCGCGAATACTATAGAAATCGTCGCCGGTTTTCAAGGGGGAAACTGATGATTTTTCCACCAACCCGGCCGCCCCGTCAGGGCTTGTGGGGCTGGGCCAGGTAGTCGCGGCTCTGCATTTCCAGCAGGCGGCTGACGGTGCGCTCGAATTCGAAGCTTAGGCGCCCCTCGTCGTAGATCTGCGTCAACGGCCGGGCGGCGGATAGTACCAGCTTGACCCGCCGATCGTAAAACTCGTCCACCAGATTGATGAAGCGCCGGGCCTGATCGTCGTTGCCCCGACCCAGCGGTGGCACATCGCTCACCACCACCGCATGGAACTCCCGGGCCAGCTCGATATAGTCATTCTGGGAGCGGGGCCCATCGCACAGGGCCATAAAGTCAAACCAGGCCACGTCTTCCCCCAGATAGCGGGCTCGAATCGGGCGCCCCTCCACCTCCAGCACCTGGTCGGCGCATATTTCATCTTCTGCCGGCACCAGGCTGCGGAAGCTCGCCATCAGGCTCTCGTCCGCCCGCGCATCGAGCGGGCTGTGGTACAACTCGGCCTGCTCCAGTGCTCGCAATCGGTAGTCGTTCTGGCTATCGAGCTGCAATACCCGGGTGTGACGCTTGATCTGCTCAATGGCGGGCAGGAACCGGGCTCGTTGCAATCCATCCTTATATAGGTTGTCCGGCGGAATATTGGAGGTGGCCACCAGCGTCACGCCGCGGCGGAACAGGGCCTGCATCAGAGTGCCCAAAATCATCGCATCGGTGATGTCCGAGACGAAGAATTCGTCAAAGCAGATGACCCGGGCCTCCCGGGCGATGCGGTCTGCCACCTGCTCAAGGGGATTTTTCTGGCCATCGAGCTGCTTGAGGTCCCCGTGCACCCGGCGCATAAAGCGGTGGAAATGGGCGCGCATTTTCTGCTCAAACGGCAGGCTCTCGTAAAAATTGTCCATCAGATAGGTTTTGCCCCGCCCGACGCCGCCCCACAGGTACAACCCGGTGACCGGTGTGATCGGCGCCTTTGAAACCCGCCGCCGCAACCGTTCCCACAGCCCCGGCAGCCCGGTTTTTGGAGCGCCCTGCTCGACCAGCGCTTCAAACAGCGCCTGCAACTGATCCACCACCTGCGCCTGGGCCGGGTCCCGGCTGAACCCGGGCTGCTCCAGATCACGCTGATAGCGATTGTAGGGCGTGTCGTACTTCAACTCTGGCCGGTTCATGAGTCGACACCCAGTTGCCGCTCCAGGGTGCGCGCCAGATCCGCTTTAAGCTCGGTCAACTGACCGTGAAAGAAGTGCCCGGCCTCCGGGTAGCGCAGCAAGGCATGGGGCGATTGCAGCCGGGTTTCGCTCCAGCGGATCACGCCCTCCGGCACCACCACGTCATCCCGCTCGCCCTGGGCAATACAGACGGGACACGGGAAGCGTCCATCGCGATCGTAGGTGTAGCGCTCAACCGGCGGTGCGACCAGCGTCAGATGTTCGACCGATCCCACCCGATAAACCGCTCCAGCGGCCACCGCCGAGCCAAAAGAAAATCCGGCCAAAAGCACACCATCGTCCGGTCGCCGCTCCGAGAGCCAGGAGTACACCGCCAGCAGGTCATCCACCTCCCCGACCGCGTGATCGAACTCGCCCTCACTGGCCCCAACACCCCGGAAATTGAACCGCACGGTNGCAACGCCGAGGTCACGATAGGCCCTCACCAGGGTGGTGACCACCTTGTTGCTCATGGTGCCGCCGTGCTGCGGATGCGGATGGCAGACGATCGCCGCCAGCCCCCGCTCGGCGAGNGAGCCGGATTCGGAGCCGGCCTGGATGCGGGCTTCCAGCCCGCCGACGGGCCCGTCGATGGTAATTGCGGTCTCGGTTTGCGAAAATACTGTCACGATCACCTCAATGGCCTGCCCCGCCCTCTGGGCGCGGCGGTGGTTCACACCCGAAACGGATCAAGGGAATTCCNCCCGGGTCGAATAAAAGGCCGTATAATACCGCGAGCGACCGCAGTTTTGCAGGCCACAAACCGGCTTCATACCGAGAGGAGAAATTTGTGTTTTCATTCGGAACCCTCATTATTACCGCGCTGATCTGTCTGTTGGGCGGTGGTGCCCTGGGCGCGGTACTTTACAAACTGACCGATTCGGGCTCCCGCAGCAAGGAACTCGAAGAGCGGGTTCTGCGCGCTGAAGATGAGCTCAAGCGGTACCAGCAGGATGTGTCCGAGCATTTTGCGAAGACCTCCGAGCTGGTAAACAACCTGACCCAGAGCTATCGCGACGTTTACGAGCACCTGGCAAACAGCGCACTCAAGCTGACCACTCCGGCCCTGAGCCGGCAGATTCTGGACTCGGCCAATACCCAGTTGCTGGGCTCGGAAAAAACCTACCTGAGTGAGGAGCATATCGAAGCTCCCCGGGATTGGGCTCCCAAGAACGGCAAGGGGCAGCTCAGTGAAGAGTACGGTCTGCACGACGAGGGCGAGTACGAATCGCCCTATCAGTACGGTTCTTCGGACACNTACACCGAAGAAACCCAGNATGACAAGCCAGACACCCCAACCGAGCCGCCTCGGGGAGCCATCTGATTTCCCGCTCATGTCACCGTGGTTACACCTACCGGCGGGCATGTCCCGCTGGNCCTTTATCTTCCAACACCGGAGACTGTAGATGAGCGCACGAGGTCTGCTTCAGTCCCTCGGCTGGCCCGTCGCCACCGGACTGCTCATTGCACTACTNNCGCTGCTCGCGTTCCCCGAGCTTCGGGGGCCGAACGGTGCACCCGACCCGACGCGCCCGGCCATCACGTCCTACGCGGACGCCGTCGATCGGGCCGCCCCCGCGGTGGTCAGCATTTACACCCGTAAAATTCAGGAACAGCAGCGCCACCCCTTGGCGGANCANCCTTTTTATCGNCGCTTCTTTCCTGAGCGCCCGCAGCAGCAACGCGCGCAATCCGCGCTGGGCTCCGGCGTCATTGTCGACCCCCGCGGCTACCTGCTGACCAANGAGCATGTGATCAACGGCGCCGACGAGATTCAGGTTCTACTGTATGACGGCCGCGAAACCCGCGCGCGATTGGTCGGCACAGACCCAGAGAGCGATCTGGCGGTACTGAAGATTGACCTGGAAGACCTCACCGTCATCGATGTTCCCGAGCCTACCCAGGCGCGCGTAGGGGATATTGTGCTCGCCATTGGCAATCCCTTTGGTGTGGGCCAGACCGTCACCCAGGGTATTCTGAGTGCCACCGGCCGCTACAACCTGAACCTCAGCGAGTACGAGAACTTCCTCCAGACCGATGCCGCGGTGAATGTGGGCAACTCCGGCGGAGCCCTGGTGGACATCCATGGACANCTCCTGGGCATCAACACCGCCATTCTCGGCGAGGGCAACACNTCCGTGGGAGTCAGCTTCGCCATTCCGGCGGACTCCGCCATGCGGGCACTGCGCGAGATCATCGAGCATGGCCGGGTGGTGCGCGGCTGGCTCGGCCTGGAGGTTCGCCCCCTGAGCCAGGATCAGGCCAGCGCCCTCGCCATGAACTCGACCCAGGGCGTGGTGGTCACCGCCGTGTACAGCGGNAGCCCGGCCGAACAGGCGGGCCTGACGCCGGGCGACATTCTGACCCACATTGACGACGAGTCCGTTGGCAACGGTCGGCGCGGCATGAACCAGATCGCCGCCACCGCCCCGGGCAGNGAGGTGACCCTGCGCATTCTGCGCAACGGCGAGCCGATTGAGNTGGAAACGGTCATCGGTGAGCGTCCCCTGCCGGCCAGCACCTGAGCACCCCGGCCGGGACAGCCCCTCACGCCACAAAAAAAGGCCGACCCCGATACCGGGTGTCGGCCTTTTTTGTGGACGCTGAATCGGCTATACCTTGATTCGGTACTCCGCCGAGCGAGCATGCGCTTCCAGCGCTTCACCGCGCGCCAATACCGAGGCGGTTTTGGCCAGCTCCGAGGCACCTTCAGCTGAACAGTGAATGATGGAGCTGCGCTTCTGGAAATCATACACCCCCAGNGGTGAGGAAAACCGCGCAGTGCCCGAGGTCGGCAGAACGTGGTTCGGACCTGCGCAGTAATCGCCCAGTGCCTCCGGCGTATAACGACCCATGAAAATGGCGCCAGCATGGGCCACCTTGGGCAACAGGGCATCCGGATCGGCCACGGACAGCTCCAGGTGCTCCGGAGCAATCCGGTTGCTGACTGCCAGCGCCTGGTCCATATCCTGCACCAGAATCAGNGCACCGCGATTGGCCAACGAGGTCCGGGCAATCGCCTCCCGGCTCANGGTCGGCAACAGACGCTCCATGGCCGCNTCTACCCGATCGAGAAANGCCGCATCCGGGCTCACCAGTATCGACTGNGCCTGCTCATCGTGCTCAGCCTGNCTGAACAGATCCATNGCGATCCAGTCCGGATCCGTCTGGCCATCGCAGATCACCAGAATCTCCGAGGGACCGGCNATCATGTCAATNTCCACCATNCCGAACACGGCGCGCTTGGCGGNGGCNACATANATGTTTCCCGGNCCGACNATNTTGTCCACTTTCGGCAGGCTCTCTGTGCCGTAAGCCAAGGCCGCCACCGCCTGAGCACCACCCACCGTCACCACCTTGTCCACGCCGGCCACCGCCGCTGCCGCAAGCACCATGGCATTGAGTTCGCCACCCGGNGCCGGCACGACCATCACCAGCTCCGCCACGCCGGCGACTTTGGCCGGAATCGCATTCATCAGGACCGATGAGGGGTANGANGCCTTGCCNCCGGGCACATAGAGCCCGACCCGCGCCATGGGTGTCACCTTCTGNCCCAGCCGGGTGCCATCNTCCTCGGTGTAATCCCAGGACGGTTGCCGCTGATGCTCGTGGTAACGCCNAATCCGCTCCGCCGCCACTTCCAGCGCCTGGCGCTGCTCGGCGGGCAGNGACNCGAGCGCNTCATGCAACTTGCTCTCNGGCACAATCAGATCCGCCAGCGAGCTGACCTCACGACGATCCAGGCGGTTGGTGTACTCCACCANCGCCGCATCACCGCGNGTTTTGACGGCCTGAAGAATCTCGTCCACCACCTCGNCGACCCCGGCATCGGACACACTGTCCCAGGCCAGCAGGGCATCGAGACGCGCACTGAAATCCGCAGCGGAGGCATCCAGGCGAGCGATCAGAGGTTGCTTNTCAGTCATGGAAAAATCTCGTCATTACGGCCAGAGCCGGTCTACANGTCAGGCCGGACGCTTGGCGTCAACGGCNTCACCAATGGCGTCAATCACGGATTGAATCAGCACATGCTTCATCTTCATGGACGCCTTGTTTACGATCANCCGCGAGCTGATATCGGCGATGTGCTCCCGGGGCTCCAGCCCATTGGCAAGCAGCGTATTGCCGGTATCGACNATATCCACAATTTCGTCCGCCAGNTGCATGATCGGCGCCAGCTCCATCGCACCGTACAGCTTGATGATGTCGGTCTGCCGACCNCAACTGGCNTAGTATTGCTTGGCCACATTCACATACTTGGTGGCCACCCGCAGACGGCCCTGGCNCGGCGGCGCNCCNTTGATGGCNGCGGTCATCAGNCGACACCGGGCAATGTCCAGATCCAGCGGCTCATANAGGCCCTCGGCGCCATTNTCCATCAGGGTATCCTTGCCGGAAATCCCCATGTCNGCGGCCCCGAACTGCACGTAGGTGGGCACATCCGCGCCGCGCAACACCAGCAGGCGCACGTCGGGCCGNGTGGTCTCAAACACCAGCTTGCGGCTCTTGTCGATGTCTTCCGCCGGNTCGATACCGGCCGCNGCCAACAGCGGCAGAGTCTCTTTCAGAATACGGCCCTTGGTCAGGGCAATGGTCANTGTCTGGGTCATGGGTCTCATCTGGAGGTCAGGGGACGCGNCCGGTCGCCCGCTCANGCGNGAGCGTNCCGGCCTCAGTACTCGGTCCGTCAGNTTGGAACCCGACGAATNTTCGCGCCCAACATTTGCAGTTTTTCTTCAATACANTCGTAACCGCGATCNATATGGTAAATGCGGTCCACCANNGTGGTGCCATCCGCTACCAGACCGGCGATCACCAGGCTGGCNGAGGCCCGCAGGTCCGTTGCCATCACGGGGGCNCCNTTGAGCCGGTCCACGCCCTGGATCANGGCGGTNTTGCCTTCGAGGGTAATCTTCGCGCCCATCCGGTTCAGCTCGTGCACCTGAATCAGGCGGTTCTCAAANATGGTCTCGGTCACGGAGCTGGCGCCCTCGGCCACCGCNTTCATCGCGGTAAACTGGGCCTGCATGTCCGTGGGAAAGGCCGGATAGGGCGCCGTGCGCAAGCTGACGCCCCGGGGCCGCTTACCTTTCATGTCCAGCTCTATCCAGGTATCCCCGATGGTGATTTCCGCTCCGGCCTCTTCCAGCTTGAGCAGCACCGCCTCGAGAATATCGGCCCGGGTGTCTTTCAGGCGCACCCGACCNCGGGTCGCNGCNGCGGCCACCANGTAAGTGCCGGTTTCAATCCGGTCCGGCATTACACTGTAGGTGCACGAGTGCAGACGCTCGACGCCGTGAACCGTGAGCGTCTGGGTACCAATGCCTTCGATCCGGGCNCCCATGGCTTCCAGACAATAGGCCAGATCCACCACTTCGGGCTCCCGNGCGGCATTTTCCAGCACCGTGGTGCCTTCGGCCAATACCGCCGCCATCAGCAGGTTTTCGGTGCCGCCGACGGTCACCGTATCCATCAGNATGTGCGCCCCTTTCAGGCGGCCCTTGCTNCGGGCACGAATGTAACCTTCGTCCACATCAATTTCCGCCCCCATGGCCTCCAGGCCNCGCAGGTGAATATCCACCGGACGACTGCCAATGGCGCANCCCCCGGGAAAGGACACGTTGGCCTCNCCGAAGCGGGCCANCAGCGGGCCCNNCACCAGGATCGAGGCNCGCATGGTTTTNACCAGCTCGTAAGGGGCGGTGAGATCATTGATGCTGGTGGGGTCGANCTCGACGCACATTTTCTCGTCGATGGTGACGCCCACCCCCATGCAGCGCAGCAGCGCCAGCATGGTGGTNATGTCNTTCAGATGCGGCATNTTGCACACATGCACCGGACCATCGGCCAGCAGCGTCGCCGCCAGAATCGGCAGGGCCGAGTTNTTCGAGCCGGAAATCCGAATCTCGCCATTGAGCGGCGGCCCGCTNTGAATTTGCAATTTATCCATAGAAAATCACTTGTCGGTCATCGCGCGNTCGCGATGCAATTACTGCTGTTGCTGCCACTGTTCCGGCGTGAAGGTTTTCATGTGCACTGCGTGGATGGTGCCCTGGGCAATGCTGTCGGTCAGCGCCGAGTACACCANCTGCTGTTTCTTGACCGGCGTCATGCCCTCNAACGCGGGGCTGACGACAACGAGATTGATNTGGCTGCCATCAATTCCCACCTGTACGGTGCTATCGGGAACTTTGGCTTCTACCAGTGCTTTGATCTGTTCGGGTTGCATAGACTATCCAGTAATTGACTACCTGGGCCAGACGTTTAGTGCCCAGGCCAGAGGTCTGCGGGCCAGAGGTTTATGGGCCAAAGCGGAATCTTACCTGAATGCGTCGTTCACCGCATCCCGAAAGCCGTCCGCCGCCNCCAGAAACAACCGTTCCNCCAACCCCCAGAAACAACAATGCCGCCGCCCGGGAGGCGACGGCATGAGAGTGGGTGCCGAGACGGCGTTTACATCTCATCCAGCCAGTTGTCGATCACCTTGTCCAGATCACCGTCATACTTCTTGGCGGCCTGACCGAATTGGCTGCGGAAAGAGCGTCCAAGGTTCACGCCGTCCAGCACCAGATTGATCAGCTTCCACTCGCCGGAGCGGTTTTTGGCCATGGTGTAAGACAGCCGATAGGTGGAGCCATCGTGCTTCACCTCCTGATCAACACTGACCCGGCGCTTGTCTGCCACATCTTCAGAGGGCGGGCGGATGCTGATTTCGCTATCCACGTAGTTGGCAATCCCCTTNGCATAGGTGGTCACCAGGCCCCGCTTGAACTCCTGAACAAAGGTTTCCACCTGCTCATCGCTGGCATCGGAGCGGTGCGAGCCCATGACCGCCTTGGCAATGAATTCGAAATCCACCACGGGCTCCAGAATGTCCTGGATTTCGTCGTAGTACTGCTCAGCGTTGTCGCTGCCGCCGTTGTATTTCTGCACCACATCGAACAGGACTTCGGTCACCTCTTCAATCAGCTCGTGAGGCGTTTCCTGNTTGGGGTCTACCGGCTCTGCGGCCCAAACGTTTGCCGCCAACAGCCAGGAGGCCATCAGGGCTACGACCGAACGGAAAGTGATGCTTGCAATGTTGGGTTGGGTCATAGGGGGTTCCTTACAGATTCCAGCTTCCGGGTGATGGGCCTTCCAGCCCGGGAGCCCGGNCCATGCCGGGCTGCGCCATAAAGGCTATATCATAACATTGACTCGGCCTCGCTACCTACGCTCTGACCGTAAAAGAATGTTAGTGTTCCCTNTCAAACNCTACGCCACAAACCACGAGATTGATCAATGACAACCTGGGGTTGGTCCGTTATGGCTCTGCTGGCCGGTTTCGTCGGCCTGATCTGGAGCGCTGATCGCTTTGTCGANGGCAGCGCCGCCCTCGCCCGCCGCNTGGGCGTGTCGAAACTCGTCATCGGTCTGACCATTGTCGCCTTTGGCACCTCGGCACCCGAAATCATGGTCTCGTTAAGCGCCTCNCTGCGCGAAGCGGGAGANTTGGCNGTGGGCAACGCGCTCGGCTCCAACCTGGCCAANATGGGACTGGTACTGGCCATCACGGCNTTGTTGGTNGCCCTGCCCATCCAGCATCACCTGCTGACCCGNGANCTGCCCGCTCTACTGATCATCACCCTGCTGGCCGGTTATACCCTCTATGACGGCCAACTGACACGCCCCGAGGGCGTTCTGTTGGTGGCGGCGCTGACCATCACCTTAGGGGCTCTGGCCTTGACCCGNCGCGCCCACCCGGAAGAGGTGGACGACGAGATCCCGAATTACACCGGTATGGCGGCAACCCTCTGGTTTCTGATCGGGTTGATTNCCCTGGTNATCAGCGCCGAACTTCTGGTCTGGGGCGCNCAGAACCTGGCCCTGGCNGCNGGCGTNTCNCCGCTGGTGGTGGGNCTGACCGTCATCGCCGTGGGCACCAGCCTGCCCGAGCTGGCNGCNTCGGTNGGCAGCGCCCTGAANGGCCACCAGGATATGGCGCTGGGCAATATCATCGGCTCCAACCTGTTCAACCTGCTGGCGGTCATGGCCTTACCGGGNCTGATTCAGGAGCCGGTCATGGACCGGCAGGTGTTCNANCGGGATTATCTGGCCATGGCCGCNATGACNTTCNCCCTGGCGATNGCCATCGGNGTGGATTACCGCNTGCGNCGCAACGCTCACACNGGNNCGGGGGAGGCTCGCGGGCACNTGGGTCGGCTNATTGCNNTGGTGCTACTGGCGGCCTATATCGGTTATTACGTTTGGCTGTTCAACACTCTGTAGTCCGGCATTCGTCATCCCCGGTCCAAGGCCGTATAATGNGCCGCTTTACCANGCCGAGTATNTGCACCGTCCATGACTGACTTCGACTTTATCCACTCCGGACAGCGCACCATCGATATTGAACAGCAGGCNGTNGCGGCCTTGCGCGAGCGAATCGATGCCCGTTTTACCCGGGCCTGCGAGCTGATGCTTGGGGTCTCNGGACGGGTGATNGTCACCGGCATGGGCAAATCCGGGCACATTGCCAAAAAAATTGCGGCCACGCTGGCCAGCACCGGCACCCCCGCCTTCTTTGTCCACCCCGGTGAGGCGAGCCACGGCGACCTGGGCATGATCACCCGGGAAGACGCGGTCATCGCCATCTCCTACTCCGGCAACTCCGATGAAATCATCACCCTGCTTCCGCTGCTCAAGCGCCTCGGGGTGCCCATCATCAGCATGACCGGCAACCCCCGCTCGCCGCTGGCCGAAGAAGCGGCCGTCGACCTGGACATCAGTGTCACCACCGAGGCCTGTCCGCTGGCACTGGCACCGACGGCAAGTACCACCGCGACCCTGGTCATTGGCGATGCCCTGGCCATTGCCCTGCTGGAGGCCCGCGGTTTTACCGCCGAGGACTTCGCCTTCTCCCACCCCGGAGGCACGCTTGGGCGCAAGCTGCTGTTGCGCGCCGAAGACATCATGCACCGCGGCGCGGCCATTCCACGGGTGAGCGTTCACACCAGTCTGTCCCAGGCATTGCTGGAGATGACCCGCAAGGGCTTCGGCATGACCACCATTGTGGATGAGCATGACCAACTGCTGGGCATTTACACCGACGGCGACCTGCGCCGCAGCATCGACCGGGGCGCCGACCTCAAGGATGCCGAAATCGGCCAACTGATGAACGCCAACCCCAAAACCATCGACGCCCACACGCTGGCGGCCGAGGCGCTGAAAATCATGGAAGACAAAAAAATTACCGCCCTGATTGTTCTCGACGAACAAAGACGGCCCCAGGGGGTCGTACATATGCACGATATTCTTCGCGCGGGCATCATCTGATGCCTGAACTCCAAACCTCAAAACCTGCGTACCGCTTCCAATGACCGACCCGAAGGCCCCACACAAAGATTTTGCGCAACGCGCTCAGGCCATTTCACTGCTGTTGCTGGACGTGGACGGCGTGCTCACCGACGGCAACCTCTACTTCACCGAAACCGGCGACGAACTCAAAGCGTTCTGCACCCTGGACGGCCTCGGCATCAAACTGCTGCGGCGCAGCGGCATAGAGGTGGGCATCATCAGCGGCCGCAAAACCGACCTCGTGGCCCGACGCGCACGCAGCCTGGGTCTGGACCTGGTCATTCAGGGACGCGAGGACAAATGGGACGCCCTGAGCGAATGGCGCGAACAACACCCCGTATCCCTGAGCCAGATTGCGTTCATGGGCGATGACTGGCCGGACCTCACCATCATGACCCGGGTCGGCCTGGCCCTGACCGTGGCCAATGCCCATCCGGCGGTCGCCGAGCGCTCCCACTGGCAGAGCGAGCTCCGGGGCGGCCAGGGTGCCGTCCGGGCCGCCTGCGATGCCCTGCTGAAAGCCCGGGGCGACTACGAGCGGCTATTGGCCGACTACCTCGCCCCCGACCAGGAGGCACACTGACATGTGGAAACACCCACTGACCTGGATTGGCCTGTTTCTGCTGATCGCTCTGGTGGCGGTGTGGGACTACTCACCGGAAGACCTGCTGCGCGCNCCNCCAGAGGCGCANACNCGNTTTCCCCAGGCGTTCATGGTGGCTTCCGAAACCCGGCGCTATGACCCGGAAGGCCAGCTGCAATACCGGATGCTGAGCGAGCGGGCCGATCACTTCCAACACCTGCCCAATCGCTCGAGCCCCAGGGACTACTCGCTGATTCAGGCACCCGATGTAACTGTGTTCGGCGAGGATACCCCGCCCTGGCAACTGACCGCCCGGCTCGGCCGCAGCGACGCGACGGGCGAGACTCTGGTGTTCACCGGCGAGGTCCGGGCCTGGCAGCAGAGCGCCAATGGGGCGATGGAAATCACCACCCCCGAACTCCAGGTAGAGCCCAACCGGCAATTCGCGCAGACCGACAAAGCTGTTACCATGCGCTCCCCTCAGGGCCGACACGACGCCGTTGGTATGCGCGCCGACCTGGCCGAAGATCAAATTGAATTACTATCGGAGGTGCGCGGCACCTATGAACCACCCCAAGGGAACTGACATCGTCCGGCGCGCGCGCCACCTTGCGCTGTTCGCGCTACTGGGTGCCCTGCTGGCCCCCGGCGCCGCCGCCCTGCCCGATGACCAGCAACAGCCGATTTACATCGAATCCGACCGCGCCGAGCGAGACGGGCAGAAAGGCATCATGCGGTATGAAGGCGATGTGCGTCTGCGCCAGGGCAGCCTGAACATTCGCGCCGAGAGCCTGGTGGTACACACCGACNCCAACCGGCAAGTGGAGCGGGTGGTGGCCGAAGGCACCCCGGCCCACTTTGAGCAGCAACCCGATGTGGACGACCAGCCCGTTGCCGCCCAGGCCAACACCATCCGCTACGATGTGACCAGCGAGCGCCTGGAGCTGCAGACCAACGCCCGGATCGTGCAGGGCAACGCCACCATGAGCGGCAACCGGATCGACTACGACATGGCCAGTGAAATCCTCAAGGCCGAGGGCGATACGGAATCCGATAGCCCGCGTATCGAAATGGTATTGCCACCGCAAAGCGACCGCGCTGAACAGGACTGACTCATGCCCAGCTTGCACGCCCTGAACCTGGCCAAAAGTTACAAAACCCGCAAAGTGGTGCTCGATGTCTCCCTGTCGGTATCTACCGGACAGATCGTGGGGCTGCTCGGTCCCAACGGGGCGGGCAAAACCACCTGCTTTTACATGATCGCCGGTCTGATTGGCGCCGACAACGGCCGGGTACTGATCGACCAGAAGGACATCACCCACCTGCCCATTCACGGGCGGGCGCGCGCCGGCATCGGTTATCTGCCCCAGGAAGCCTCGGTGTTCCGCAAACTCACGGTCTCCGACAACATCATGGCGATCCTGGAAACCCGCAAGGAGCTGAACCGCAAACAGCGCCTGGCCAAGCTCGACGCCCTGCTGCGAGAATTCCACATCACCCACATCAAGGACAGCCTGGGCATGTCACTGTCCGGGGGCGAACGTCGCCGGGTGGAAATNGCCAGAGCCCTGGCCACCGAACCCCAGTTCATTCTGCTGGATGAGCCTTTCGCCGGCGTGGATCCGATNTCCGTCTCGGACATCAAACAGATTGTCCGGCANCTGAAAGAGCGCGGCATCGGCGTGNTGATCACCGATCACAACGTNCGGGAGACACTGGATATCTGCGAAAAAGCCTACATTGTCAGCGAAGGCCACATTATNGCCGAGGGCANCGCCGCCGATGTNCTGGCCAATGAGCGGGTCCGGGAAGTNTACCTGGGCGANCACTTNCANCTCTAGCGCAATGNGGGCACCCTCTAGCGCACCGGACAGCNNTAACGCNGCGGGNTTAACCGGCCCGNTCNGCTCTTGACAAATNCTGNTTCTTGCGNNTTGGGCACAAAGATTGCTTATCCTTGTTGCCAGTGGCCTTCCGTCTGACTAAACTCTGGGTAATTCGNCACATTTCGTTTCGACCGGGGTCCCAGCAGCATACCCATGAAACAATCCCTACAGCTCAAACTCGGCCAACAGCTGACCATGACACCTCAGNTGCAGCAGGCGATTCGCCTGTTGCAACTGTCCACCCTGGACCTCCAGCAGGAAATCCAGGAGGCGCTCGACTCCAACCCCATGCTGGAGGTGGAGGAGACCCATGACAGCCCCGAGGAAAAAAGTAACGACGACCGGGAATCCGACGCCCGCAACGGCAAAGACACCCGGGACGGNGAGAGCCAACCCAGCGCGGACAGTGATGGCGCCGATCTNGGCCAGACCGACAGTGACTGGAACGATGAAATCCCCAACGACCTGCCCGTCGACACCAGTTGGGACGATGTGTACCAGTCCACTCCCGCCGCCTCCAGCCCCTACGAGGGCGATGAAAACAGCGATTATGACAGCCGACGGGGCACCACCGACTCGCTCTACGATCACCTGATGTGGCAACTGAACCTGACCCCCATGTCCGACCGGGACCGGATCATTGCCATGACGCTGATCGACGCCGTCGAACCCAGCGGCATGCTCTCCATCTCGCTGGACGAAATTNTCGAGGGTCTGCAAAACGACTGGGAAGAGCTCGAGTACGATGAAATTGTCGCGGTCCAGCACCGCGTTCAGCAGTTTGACCCCTGCGGCGTCGCCAGCCAGAACCTGTCCGAATGCCTGCTCGTCCAATTGCAGCAGCTGCCGGCGGATACGCCGCTGTTGGAAGCGGCCAAGACCATTGTCCGCCAGTACCTGCCGCAGCTGGCCAGTCGCGACTACCGTCAGTTGATGCGNCGCACCCGGCTGAAAGAGCANGAGCTGCGCGACGCNATTGTCCTGATCCAGAGCCTCAATCCGCGCCCCGGTGACCAGATTGCCAGCGGTGACGTGGAGTATGTGGTACCGGACGTCTTTGTCGAGAAACGCGAAGGCCGTTGGATGGTCGAGCTCAACCCCGACATTGCACCGCGCCTNCGGATCAACCCGGGCTATGCCTCCATGGTAAAGCGGGCCGACTCCAGCACCGACAACACCTTCCTCAAAGACAACCTGCAGGAAGCCCGCTGGTTTCTGAAAAGCCTGCAAAGCCGCAACGAAACCCTGCTCAAGGTGGCCACCTGCATCGTCGAGAAGCAGCGCGGCTTTCTGGATCATGGCGCCGAGGCCATGCGCCCCNTGGTCCTGCACGACATCGCCGAACTGGTGGATATGCATGAATCGACCATCTCCCGGGTGACCACACAGAAATACATGCACACCCCCCAGGGTATCTTCGAGCTCAAATACTTTTTCTCGAGCCATGTCAGCACGGAATCCGGCGGCGAGTGCTCTTCCACCGCAATCCGGGCTATCATTAAGAAGCTGGTGGCCTCCGAGTCACCCCAGAAGCCACTGAGTGACAGTAAGATTACCGCNCTGNTGGCCGAACAGGGCATCAAGGTAGCCCGGCGAACCATTGCCAAATACCGGGAGTCGCTGGGCATTCCCCCATCGAACGAACGAAAAACCCTGGGNCCGGCCTGAGGCCCCGGNGGAAGGTGACGCCGCGTGGCTGGCACTGCTATGCTAGGCGGCAGGAGACCAGACGCCAGCATTTNCAGGATGGGCCCGGCTGTCGACCCGGACGTTGAAGCAGTCGGTTGCGGGTCCGTAACCATCACGTGATCGCCACGCCAAAGAGGATGTTGCTATGCAAATCAATATCAGCGGCCACCACCTGGATCTGACTGACGCTTTGAAAGACTATGTCTCCAACAAGCTTGAACGCCTGACCCACCACCACGACAAAATCACCAGCACCGACGTCATCCTGTCGGTGGAAAAGCTGGAACAGAAGGCCGAGGCACGCGTTCACGTCAGCGGGAAAGACCTGTTCGCCGACGCCGTCGATCAGGATATGTACGCCGCTATTGACCAGTTGACTGACAAACTGGACCGGCAACTCATCAAACATAAAGAGAAGCTACGAAGCCATCGTTGAACCTATGGATATCAAAACCATCATCACTCCGGGCCGCACACTGTGCGGCATTGAGGGCGTCAGCAAAAAGCGGGCGCTGGAAATTCTGGCCAACACCATTGCCGAGGACGTACCGACGATTGACGCCGACGACCTGTTTCGGCGCCTGATCGGCCGGGAGCGTCTGGGGTCGACCGGCATCGGCCACGGCATCGCCATTCCCCACTGCCGGGTGAGCAACTGTGAGGGCACCATCGGTGCCCTCATTACGCTCAAAGAACCCATCGATTTCGACGCCATCGACGGTGAGCCGGTGGATGTGCTGTTTGCCATGCTGGTACCGGAAAACGCGCACAGCGAGCACCTGCAGACCCTGGCCTCGCTGGCCAGCATGCTCAATGACGCCGAGTTCCGGGCTCGCCTGCGGGCCGCCGACAGCAATGAGTCGCTCTACGATGTGGCCATTGGAGAGCCGGCCGCGAGCTGAACCGCAGCCCCAAACCCCGATCGCCATCCGCACCGATTACCAGGACAGTCTGCCCCATGCACTTGATCATTGTCAGTGGCCTCTCCGGCTCCGGAAAAAGTACGGCGCTGCACGTACTCGAAGACGTCGGCTATAACTGCATCGACAACCTGCCGGTGAGCCTGTTGCCCGCACTGGTCGCCCAAATCCAGATTCACCGGGACAGCGACGACCAGAACTTCGCCATCGGTATCGATGTGCGCAACGCCTGGCAGGACCTGAACATCTTTCCGGACATGATCAAAACCCTGAAAGATGCCCATATCCCGATTTACGTCCTGTTCCTGGACACCGGTGTCCCCGTGCTCATGCAGCGCTTCAGCGAAACCCGCCGCAAGCACCCATTGAGTGATCGGGATACCAACCTGCAGGAATCGATTCGCGAGGAGCAACACCTGCTGGAGCCGATCCGGGACACCGCAGACCAGGTACTGGACACCAGCCATCTCAACCTGCACGAACTGCGCGACCTGGTCAAAGACCGGGTGGTGGGCTCCCAGGAGACCACCATGGCCATCCAGTTCGAGTCCTTCGGCTTCAAACACGGCGTTCCGGTGAATGCCGATCTGGTGTTCGATGCCCGCTGCCTGCCTAACCCCCACTGGAAGCCCAACCTGCGGCCGTTGACCGGAAAGGACGCTGAGGTGGCGGCCTTTCTCGAGGGCGAGGAAAAAGTGCAGGCCATGTACCAGGATATCGAGGACTACCTGACCCGCTGGCTGCCCCACTACCAGGCCAACAGCCGCAGCTATATCACCATCGCCATCGGCTGCACCGGCGGGCAGCACCGCTCGGTCTACCTGGCCGAACGGCTGCAGAAGCATTTTGCCCAACAATACGATAACGTTCTGGTTCGTCACCGGGAACTCAACACTGCGGACAGACACTGACCCCATGCCGTCATCCATCATCACGTTGATCAATCAAAAAGGCCTGCATGCCCGGGCCGCCGCCAAGCTGGCCACGACCGCCGGTCAGTTTGATTGTGACGTGCGTGTCCGGTGCGACGGCAGCGACACTTGGGTTGACGGCAAAAGCGTCATGTCCCTGATGCTTCTGGCGGCGGCCTGCGGCACCGACCTGGAGCTGGCGGCCGACGGCCACGACGCAGATAACGCATTGGACGCCCTATGCGCCCTGATCAATGACCGATTTGACGAAGGCGAGTAGCTCAGGAGCCCCATGACTGAGCGTATGAAACGGAGAGCAAGGACCATGAAACATTTCAGCCAGACCCTCACCATCGCACTGATGGCCCTCACCGCCACCCTGCTGTCAGGATGCGGCGGCGACAGTGCCGGCGGCGGCCGTCTTGACCTGCGCGCACCCATTGATGGCACACCGACAGGCGACCTCACCCTCAGCCCGGCGCGGGCCGACAGCGAGTACGCCTCCGTCCTGGCCGATTGCGCGCGCCCATTCAATCGCGGTGGCGACAATGAGTTCGACGCCTGCCGTCTCGGGCAGCTACCCCTGCTGGGCCAGGAGCACGATCAGGTCACCGTCGATGATGTACTCGAACGCACCCTGGTCAGTCACGACTGGATGGCCAACCGCTTTGAGCAGGCCCTGACCGCCTTGCCGGACGATCTGCTGCAACTGTTCAGCGGTGTGACCGCAGTGGTAATCGGCGCCGATATTCGCCCCTCCTATTACTGGCTGGCCACCGGGTCCATATACCTTGACCCCGCCTATCTCTGGCTGACCATTGAGGAGCGCGATACCATCTCCCGGGAACCCGACTTCCGCAGCGGTTTTGATCGGGAGCTGAACTTTGAAAGCCTGGCCCGCTTTGTCAAAGGCGGCGACTACGCCTGGAGCAGCGCGCCCCTGAGCGGCCCCGGTGACGACCGGACCCTCGAACAGATTCTCGCGCCCATGTCGGCGCTGCTGTTTCACGAACTGGCACACGCCAACGATTACATTCCCCCCGCTGAGCACGCCAATCTCAACAGTGAGTGGACCGTGGCCGAGGCGGCCATTCAGCTCGAATCCGACAGCGTGTCGGCTACCCTCGCGAGCACTTATCCACTCAGCTCGACACTGATGATGGACCTGGCCGAAGTGAGCTTTCAGGGCCGGGATGCTACCGAGGCGGAGAAACAGCTGACACCCCAGGAGGTCGGCCTGGAGTTCGCAGGCGATATCGCCACGGATGCTTACGCCTACGTCAGCAGTGGCGAGCGGGAACTGTTTTTTGAAGATACCGCCATGCTGTTCGAGGAGGCGATGATGCAACACTATTTTGGCATCACGCGCGAGGTGGCCTTTACCGACCGGCCCGAGGGCGACGAGGTTTTCTGCGATGATTACATTGTCCGCTGGGGCGAACGCGGCCGGGCTGGCAACGAACAGATTCGGCCCCGCCTGGCGCTGATCCTGCCCCTGTTGCTGGACCACAGTGACACCGAGCCCTATCTGGCGTCGCTGCCGGAATCCGAACCGATGACCAACAACCTGGGTTGGTGTGCCAACCTGAGCCCAAGTGCCATGGGCCTGCACACCGAGCGCGACGGCCAGTGGCGCGAACCTCTTCCGGTACAGGACCAGCGCCATGGCCCCGGCCATCCGCATTCTTCTATTCACTAGAGCACATCGCTCAGTACAGGCTTTGATGTTATGACCGACCGCAAATTTTTCGATGACGACAGCGAACAGGATGATGACTTCGTCAGTAAAACCCAGCGCAAGAGAGAAATGCACGCGCTGCAGGAGCTGGGTAAACAGCTCGTCGAGCTTAACGACGAGCAACTGGCCCGCATGCCCCTCGAGCCCAAGCTCGAGGCCGCGGTGGTCGAAATGCGTCGCATCCGGCACCGCGAGGCGCGGCGCCGGCAACTACAGTTTATCGGCCGGTTGATGCGCGACGCGGATCAGGACGGCATCCAGGCGGCACTGGATCAGTTCAACCACCAGAGCCGGGCCAGCATTCAGATTCATCACCAGGCCGAGCAGTGGCGCGACCGCTTACTGACCGAGCCGGACGCGCTGCAAGAATTCATCGATCAACACCCCGGCGTGGATATCCAACACCTGCGCCAACTGCTGCGTCAGGCGCAGAAAGAAGCCAGCCAGAACAAGGCACCGAGCAGCGCCCGCAAACTGTTTAAGGAAATTCGGGACACGCTGTCCGAGGCCGCGCTGAACGGCTGAGCCCGCCGTTCAGCGTCCGCTACTACCAAGGCAGATCGCTACCGTCCCAGTGTATAAAGCGCCCGGTGTCCTCGGGCGTCAACGCCTGAATCACCGACCACAACCGCTCGGCGGTCAGCTCGGGGCTGAACAGCTTGTCAGGCCCCAGGGAGCTGGTGAAGGGTTTGGACAGGGGCGTATCGGTGGTACCGGGGTGCAACGCGATCAGACACAGCTTGCGGTGCGACCGGGCCAATTCCACTGAAGCGGTTTTCACCAGCATGTTGAGCTCGGCCAATTTCTTTTCCGGGTAGCGGTGCTCCCCCTCCGCCGTGCCATGCAACACCCCCACCGCACAGAACAGTGCGGTCACCGGCCCACCGTTTTCTTTGATCTGTTCAGCCAGCTCCGCCAGCGCGGCTTCACTGTAGTCACAGGTAAAGTGCCGAACCCCTTCGGGCAGTTGGGCAGGTGCCTGTCGGCTGATGGCAAGCACCTGATACTCGCTCAGCAGATGCGGCATCAGGGCTTGGGCGATGGCGCTGTTGGCGCCGAACACTAGGGCATAGGGTTTCATGGGGACTCCTCGGTCGTCTCCCTCTGAAGTACGACCGGGAGCCTCGCCGGGATCAGGCTTGGGCGTGGGGAACCGAGAATTCGAACCAGTCGTGGAAGACCCGATCGACCCCGAAGTCCTTGAGCTGTTGTTCGCTGGCGTGGGGGCGATAGGCCCATACGGTGGCTCCGGCGCCGGTGGCGGCGGTCAGGCCGGGCACGCTGTCTTCGATGACGAGGCAGCGGGTGATGTCGACGCCGAGGTGTTCAGCCGCCTTCCGGTAGATGGCGGGGTCGGGTTTGGCGACGTCGAATTTCTGGCAGTCGATGCGCCGCTCGACGGGGAAGAAGTCTTCAAGGCCGGTGACTTTGAGTTTGAGCTGTAGTTCAAAGGTGCGCGAGTTGGTGACGACGGCGAAGGGGTGTTCGAGCCGTTCGAGGGCGTCTTTGATACCGGGCATGGTTTCGAGCTGGGTGCGCATGAGTTGCTCGGAGTGTTCGCGGTTTTGGTCGAGGAAGCGTTGCATGTCGGGGATGGGTTTGCCGAGGCGTTGTTCGACCATTTTGACGCAGTCGGGCCAGCTGTGGCCGGTGAATTCCTGGTGGACCTGGGCTTCGGTGTAGTTCATGCCCAGGCTTTGAATCGAGCGATGCAAGGCGCGGGTGGACAGGACTTCGGAGTCGACCAGGACGCCGTCACAATCGAATAGTACTGCTTCAAACAAAATGATTTCCTCGGTTCTCTTTCAGTAAAAATACGTTTAACCAAACCTGCGTGCATCACGACCGGTCCGTCATGAGGAGTTCCTTTTCAAGACACGCCGTAAACCCGTCCATGGGGGCTCGACGCGCGGAGTCCCTCCGCTTACGGTCTTGAAAAGGAACTCCTCATGCCGGCCCTCTGCACATTGTAGCGAGTTTGTACTGCCGTGCTTTCCGCGGTGTGGGGTGTAGGGTTCCCAGACCGTAGAGCGGGGGACCCGCGATCCGAGCCCCCATGGATGGGTTTACGGCGTGTCTGGGAACCCTACACCCCACACCGCCCGCACCCACTGCTAAAAAATTACAACCAATCCTTGTGCTTGAAATACCAATAGGGTGCGATGCCCGATAGCACCATGATGACCAGGGCCCAGACGTAGCCGAATTGCCAGTCGAGCTCGGGCATCATCTCAAAGTTCATGCCGTACACGCTGGCGACCACGGTCGGGGGCAGGAAGACCACGGCGGCGATGGAGAAGGTTTTGATGATCTGGCTCTGTTCGATGTTGATGAAGCCCTGGGTGGAGTCCATCAGGAAGTTGATTTTGTCGAACAGGAAGGCGGTGTGGGACATCAGTGTGTCCACGTCGCGTTTGATTTCCCGGGCGGTTTCCTGCAGTTCGAAGTGCTCTCGCAGGTGGCGCTGCAGGAAGGAGATGGACCGCTGGGTGTCCATCAGACAGAGGCGGATTTTGCCGTTGCTGTCTTCGAGTTTGGCGAGCCGGTCGATGGCTTCTTCGAGTTCGGCGTCGTCGTCTTCCAGGACCATGTGGCTGACGTCTTCGAGTTTGCGGTGGATGTCTTCGAGGACGTCGGCGAGGTTTTCGACTTTCTGCTCGAACATGGTGATCATCAGGTCCTGGGGCGAGCTGGCCTGGACCTGGCCGCGCCGGGCGCGCATGCGCAGCAGGCGGAAGTCCGCGAGGTCGCCGTCGCGCAGGGTGATGAGGCGTTTGTCCTGAAGGATGAACGCGACGGTCACGGTGCTGTGGCGGCCTTCTCCCGGGGAAAGAAACAGGGAGTGAACGTGCAGGCCGGCGGCGTCCTGGAAGTAGCGGGCGGAGAATTCGATTTCTTCCACGTCGTCGGATTCGGGCAGTTCGGCCCGCAGGAAGGTGTTGAGCAGTTCGCGTTCTTCTTCGGAGGGTTCGTGAGCGTCGATCCAGACCGCATCATCCAGTGCGGTTTTGAGGTTGTTTTCATCCACGGGTTGGTCGCGCAGGGTTGCGCCCCGGATATTAAACATTCTCAGCATGGATCGTTCTCCTCGTCTCGTCCTTTGGGTGGATCACCCACCGTTTGCCACCCACAATAGCACAGTGATCTGAACGCTGTGTTATGCACAGTATACAACAGACGCCCATGGCCCGAATCTGCTATGGTGGTGGTTTGTGACCTATAAAACCCTAAAGATCCGTGCCCCATGAAAATTAATGAAGTCTCCGCCAATATCGATGACAAAATGCTGCGCCTGGAGCAACAGCTCGCCAACTTGCGGGCCGCTCGTCAACGGGTCGAAGGTGATGCCGGTGCGGTTGCGGTGATCGACCGGGATATTCAGGTGTTGATGGAGACCCGGGCCAAGCTGGAGCGTTCCCGGGAGCTGGTGTGGCAGGTTCACGACATCGGGGAACAAACCCGGCAACAGCATAAGCGGGATCGTTTTTACCAGAAGCTCGGTGTGGCGTTGATTGCGCTCAGCGGGCTGGCTCTGCTGGGGATTCTGCTGGTTTATCTCGCCTGGTTTTGAGTCTTACGGACTTTTAGCGGGGGAATTCCGGCGATCTGACTGACCGCCGGAATGCAGGGCGTGCCAGATTTACTCTTTGGCGGCAGCGCCTTCCAGCAGCGACTTGAGCTCGCCACTTTCGGACATTTCCATCACGATATCGCAGCCGCCGATCAATTCCCCCTTGACCCACAGCTGCGGGAAGGTCGGCCAGTTGCCGTACAGGGGCAGACCGGAGCGGATTTCGGGGTTGGCCAGCACATCGACGTAGGCAAACCGCTGACCGCAGGCCATCACCGCCTGGGAGGTGCGCTGGGAAAAACCGCACTGAGGTGCGTTGGGCGAGCCCTTCATGTAGAGAATCACCGGGTTTTCTTCGATCTGCTGCTTGATGGTTGCCTGTACTTCGTCCATAGGACTGCCTGACCTCTCTTGTGCCAATAAGGTGAACAAAATTCGTGGGTTACCCTCGCCCGGGAAAGACCTAGCAGGCGAGTCAAGTATTCGCATTCTAACGCAGCCGGCGCGCGGAAACCAGTCAGGAGGCGCCCAGTCGCTTCTTGGTCAGCCGGGTAGGCGGATGGCTGGCCGGGTCTTCCGGCCAGGGGTGTTTGGGATAGCGGCCCCGCATCTGTTTGCGCACCTCCCCATAGGCCCCCTGCCAGAATGACCCCAGCTCGCCGGTAATCGCCAGCGGGCTGCCGTTGGGCGAGGCCAGGTGCAGCCGCAGTGGCACCCGCCCGTCGGCGAGTTCAAAACGGTCACACCCGAAAAACTCCTGCAGTTTGCCGCTCACCGTCGGCGTCCCGTTTTCGGGGTAGTCCACCGACACCGAGCGGCCGCTGGGCAACGCCACTTGGAGCGGGAGCAACTGGTCCAGCGCCTGCACGGCATCGTGCCCGAGATAAAACGCCAGTGCCTCGCGCCAGGGCAACCGGTCGGGGTGAAGGCTATCGGTCACGAAGGGGGCAAACCATTGATCGAGCGTCGATAACAACACCGACTCATCCAGCGTCGGAAGGTCCAGCACCCCCGACTCATTGGCCAGCTGGGCCCGTCGGTACAGTCCTGTGGCCGCCTCCGGCCAGGGGTAGGCACTGAGCCCGCGTTCGCGCAGATCCGCCACCAGTGCCTCGGCCAACGCCTCGCCGGTGACCGGGTGTCGGTCCTCGGCGGTCACCGAGCCCCCCATCCGCCAAGTGGTGTGCATCACCCAGCCCTTGCCGCGATGACTCAGTCGGGATTCACACTGACTGAGGGCGCGCCGCTGCTCGGCGTTCAACGTCAACGGCCAGCCGACGCCGCTATGCCCTTTACCCCGGGCCTGCACATCGGCAAATACCGCCCACTCGCTGTCCAGGGGCCGATCCGGCGCGACGCTGATGCCGCTGTTGAGCCGGTACCGGCCCGAATCCTGACGATGACCAATCCGGTCCCGGAAGGCATCGGCGAGGCAGGCCGGGTCCAGCTCGGCCCGACTTTCCCCGGCGCTCAACGCCTTGAGCCAGCGCTGCGCCTGCCGCTGCCAGGTGCGCTGACCGGCGCGCTGGGCCCGGGCCGCCGCCTGCCACTGATTCGACGTTTCCAGGACGTCAAAATGCACGGCCAGCGCCAACAGTAAAGCGCCTTCCGGCAGGGTCTTCTGCGCCCCGGTCTGAAGCGACGATTCATCAAGCGCCTTTTCATAAAGAGCCGTTTGCAGAAAACGGGCCAGGCGCGGATGGGTCCCCAGCGCCGCCACCTGCCGTCCGGCGTCGGTCACCCAGCCCGCTTCATCCAGTAACCGCCAATCCTGCAACTGCCGGCGGGCTCGTTCCAGCGCCAGCCCGTTGGGCGCTTCCAGCCACGGCAACTCCTCCACCGGGGAACCCCAGTGCGCCAACCGCAGAGCCAAAGGCACATAATCGGTGGAGCGCACCTCCGGCGGCTCCGCTGGCGCCAACGCCTCCTCCTGGGACCAGAGCCGGATACAGTGCCCCGCCTGCACCCGCCCCGCCCGGCCGCGACGCTGCTCGGCGCTGGCCTGACTGATCCGCCGGGTCTGCAGACGGCTCACGCCGGTGCCCTGCTCAAACACCGAACGGCGCACCTGCCCGGAGTCAATCACCAGGGTGACATCGGCGATGGTCAGCGAGGTTTCGGCGATATTGGTGGCGAGAATCACCCGCGGGCCACTGGCCGGATCCAATGCCTCCTGCTGCTCTTTATCCGGTACCCGACTGTGCAGGCGAGCCAGCCGGGCGGACGGCTCCCGGCGCGCGAGCGCCGAGGCGCAGTCTTCAATCGCCCGCCAGCCGGGCAGAAACACCAACACGGTCTGCGACCGCCAGTCGGCCACCTCGGACAGCGCCCGTAACAAATGCTCATCCAGGCGCTCCGCGGCCCCGCGGGTATCCCGCCGGGGCGCAAGATACTGCACCGATACCGGGAAACATCGCCCCGGCGCCGACAGCCGCTGGGCCACCTGCTGTTGTAGCGCCGGATCGGGCGTGGCGGACATCAACACCAGCGCAATATCCTCCCGCAGCACCGCCACCTCCTGCAGCCAGGCCCAGGCCGTATCCTGATCCAGTGCCCGCTCATGCACCTCATCCAGCATCACCGCCGCCACCCCGGCCAACTCCGGGTCGGCCAGCAGACGCTGCAGGGCAATCCCCGGCGTCATCACCACCAGCCGGGTCGCCTCGGACACCTGCCGGTCAAACGGCACCTGATAACCCACCGTCTGGCCCACCGACTCCCCATACAGCGAAGCCAGCCGCCGCGCCACCCCCCGCGCCGCCAGAATGCGCGGCTGCACCAACCAGACTTGCTGCCCGTCCGGTGCCGCCTCCAGCGCCCAAAGCGGCGCCAGGGTGGATTTCCCCGCACCCGGCTCGGCTTCCAGCAGGAGCGGGCCCCGGCCAAGCGCGTTGATGAAATCGGCGTGGTAGTCACTTAGGGGGAGGTTTGGGAGAGAGGTTGGTTTCATTGGTTTTTACGGTTTAGTAGCGTCGAAGAGTGGGGCATTAATTTACCTGTCTGCGCGGATTTTGGGGGTATTTACGGCGGATGCGCGCTTTGCGCTCCGAAACGTCGGACCGATCCGCCCTACGCGACCGATGGCACGGAGGGCGCGGGCGGGGTAAACCCTTACGGGACCGTGGAGCGGGGGACCCGCGATTCGAGCCTACAGGGATGTATTCACGGCGTGTCCCGTAAGGGTTTACCCCGCTCGCGCCCGGACGCTCCGGTTACCACCGGTATTCGAGGTTCAATCCGGCACTCACCTGCCGACCGGGGGCGGGCTCGAACGAGCGGCCGTTGCCCTGATTGACGATTACCGCACCCACATACTGCTCATCGGTCAGATTCTCCAGCTTCAGCCAACCCGAGGCCAACCAATCACCCCACTGATGGGCCGAATCCACACTCCAATCCCAGGTGACCGCCGAAGGCGCAAACACCGCATTGTCATCGCCGGTCGCCACCTCACCGCGATAGCGGGCCACCAGCGCCGTGCCCAGGCGATCATCCTGCAGCGGCTCCCAGCGCAACTGGGTATAGAGGTTGATATCCGCAATGCCCGGTAGCTGATTGCCCGCCTCGGGCCCGGACGCATACTCCGCGTCCAGGTAACTGGCACTGAAACGCGCCCACCAGCCCGGCGTCAGATGCAGCTCACCGAAGGCTTCCAGCCCCCAGCGCTCGGTCTCAGCGGCGTTGCGGTAGGTGGTACGGCCACCTTCGGATTGATCCACCACCAGCTCATCGTCACTGTCGATCTGGAACAGGCTCAGCGTCACCCGATGCGGCGACGCCAGACCCCAGCGCAGGCCCGCCTCAATCTGCCGGTTTTCCGCCGGCGACAGCGCGGTATTCAAGCCGGAGCCCTCGTTGCGGTAGGCCATCTCGGTCAGGGTCGCGGTTTCGTAGCCCCGACCGGCCCCGGCGAACGCCTCCCACTGGGTGTTCAGACGAACGGTTGTACCCAACGCCAGCGCGACGAAATCATCGTCCCGGCCACCGCTGTCGTCCGGATTGCCCGGGTTATCGCCATCCGCCGGCACCACAAAATAATCATCCACCGCAAAGGACAGGTCGCTGTGGCGGGCCCCGCCGGTGATTTCCCACCGATCGGTGGGCTGCCAGGTCAGCACCCCATACAGATCCCGACTGTCGACTTCACCCAGCTCGTCACGGCGCAGGGCTCCGGTTTCGCCCTGATCATTGACGTAGCCACGGCGCCGATCCTCCTGGCGCTCGACACTCGCCCCCAGGGTCGCCTCCAGCGGGCGATCGAGCAGGGAAAGATCGCGGGTGTAGCTGGCCCGGAGGCCCGAAAAATCCCGGGTCAGATCAATTACCGCGCCAGAGCTGGTCACGTCGTCCCCGGCAAATGGCAGCCACTGGTCTACCTCGCGCAGGCCCTGCCAGATCGCCGCCTGCCAGCGGTGCTTACCCTCCGCCTGGCGCAAGGTGACCGAACCCTGCTGATGGCGAATACGCTTGCGGGTGTTGAACAGCTCCGCGCGCTCGTTGCCCGCACGGGGGTCCTCCCGCCAGCGCTCCGGCGACAGGCCGAGCGGATCCTGCAAGAGCGGATCGTGGCTGGTGTCCAGGCGCACCACCGTTTCTATGCCGCTGTCGGCCTGATAATACAGCTGGGCCCCGGCCTGGCGCCGCTCGGCTTCCGCGTGGGGCCGCTCGCCATCGCTGGTAAAGCGCGAACCGTGGACCCGAGCGCCCCAGGCGCCCTCGCGCCATTCGCCGGTCACTGCCTGACGCTGCCGATCGCCCTCCCCGGCCAAAACCCGCCCGCTGAGACGGTTCTGCTCGGGCGCGGCGCTGTCAAACTGGATCACCCCGCCGGCGCCATTGCCATACAACGCCGCCAGCGGGCCGCGCAGGACCTGTACTCGATCCACTTCATCCACCGGCACACTGGAGAGCTGCCCCTGGCCGTCCGGCGTACTCAGGGGAATACCGTCCAGCTGCAGGTCAATGCCGCGCACACCGAACGCCGAGCGGGCGCCAAAACCGCGCAGGGTCACCCGGGTATCCTGGGCGTAATTGGAACGGCTGTCGGCCTGCACGCCGGGCAACCCCTGTAGCAGCTCGCCACTGTCGATGCGCATCCCCGGCTGTTGGCGATCCATCGCCAGGGACGCCGCCCCGGGTAAGGCATCTCCCTCGCGCGCCTCGCCGGTCACCACCAGGGTTTCCAGCCCCTCGGCCTGAGCGCCGGCGCCAATCAGGGCGGCAATGGACAACGGAGCCGCACGGACGAGGAGCGCCGAGCGCAATGCTCGGACTGAAACAGAGGCGAAATGTCGAGCCATGAACTACCACCTTGGGGATCGTTGTCAGAATTCGGCCCCGAACCGGGGCGCGGCCATGATACCGGGTTCGGCCTCCGGCCTGTAGGCCAGAACCGTACACAAAACGGCCATGAGTACGGCCAGGCAACGCGAATGGATGCCATTTGCCAACGCCGTAAAATGGCTATAGTATTGCTTTTTTGCCATTTACGGGTTCATGCCGTCCGCCCAACGAGGCCACACACGGCGAGCTCAAGGCCGACTCGGAGCGTTCCGAACCCCCTGTTTGATCCCCGCCTTATCGAGATCTGGCTGCCTGTTCACGACAACGGGCTTTTGGCGGTTTTATTGATTCTGTTTTCCGGCTCTCTGGAGCGGATGGCTGTGGAGTAAACCATGGACACATTGATGAACACTTACGGTACTCGCACTCTGACCCTGGTTCGGGGCGAAGGCAGCCGTGTGTGGGACGATCAGGGCAATAGCTATATCGACGCCATCAGTGGCATCGCAGTCTGCGGGCTGGGCCATTCCCACCCGGCGGTGACCCGCGCCCTGTGCGATCAGGCCGGCACCCTGCTGCACGTCTCCAACCTGTACAACATTCCGCCACAGCGCCAACTGGCGGACCTGTTGTGCGAGCAGACCGGTATGGAGCGGGTGTTTTTCTCCAACTCCGGGGCAGAAGCCAACGAAGCGGCGATCAAGCTCGCCCGTAAGTACGGCGCCGCTCAGGGCATTGAGCGCCCGGCCATTCTGGTGATGGAAAACAGCTTTCACGGCCGGACCCTGGCGACACTCAGCGCCACCGGGAATAAAAAGGCGCAAGAGGGCTTCGCGCCCCTGGTGGAAGGTTTCATTCGGGTGCCGTACAACGACCCGGAAGCCGTCCGCGCCGCTGCCGCTCAACACGCCAACATCGTCGCCATCCTGGTCGAACCGGTGCAGGGTGAAGGGGGTGTGCGAGTGCCCGCACTTGGCTACCTGAACCAGTTGCGGGAAATCTGCGATCAGAACCAGTGGCTGCTGATGCTGGACGAAATTCAGACTGGCAATGGTCGTACCGGTCGCTACTTTGCGTTTCAACACAACGGCATTCAGCCGGATGTGCTGACCACGGCCAAGGGCCTGGGCAATGGTGTCCCCATTGGCGCCTGCCTGGCGCGCGGACAGGCGGCCGAGATATTTCAACCGGGCAGCCACGGCTCCACCTTTGGTGGCAATCCGCTCGCCTGCCGGGCCGGCATTGCCGTGGTGGAAACCCTGTTCAACGAGGGGCTCATCGCCCGTGCCGCCCAGATGGGCGACTGGCTGCTGGAGCAGTTCCGCGAGCGCCTGAAGGACGATGCCAAGGTGGTGGACATTCGGGGTAAAGGACTGATGATCGGCCTGGAACTCGATCGCCCCTGCGCCGAACTGGTGGCACAGGCCCGCGAGCGCGAGCTGCTGATCAACGTCACCGCCGGCAATACCCTGCGTCTGCTGCCGCCCTTTATTTTGACGGAAGCGGAAGCCGAGCAGTTGGTCACCGGTGTGGTGGAATTGATTCGCGCCTTTTAATTCACAGGCCGGGAACCGGCCCCAAGCAATACAACGAGTTGCCGTTATGGCCCAACCAAGACACTTTCTGACCCTGATGGATCTCGAGCCCGCCGAACTGAATGCGGTGCTGGATCGCGCCATTGAACTCAAGGCCATTCAGGCCCGGGGCGAATCCGAAGAGCTGTTCAAGAACAAGGTGCTGGGGATGATTTTTGAAAAATCCTCCACCCGTACCCGCGTTTCATTTGAAGCCGGCATGGCGCAGATGGGCGGCCACGCCCTGTTCCTCTCGCCCCGCGATACCCAACTGGGGCGCGGTGAGCCGATTGAGGACTCCGCCCGGGTACTGTCGCGCATGGTGGATATCGTGATGATCCGCACCTTCGAGCACGCCAATGTGGAGCGCTTCGCGGAATACTCAAAGGTGCCGGTGATCAACGCCCTGACCGATGATTTCCACCCCTGCCAATTGCTGGCGGACATGCAGACCTTCCTCGAGCACCGCGGCCCCATCCAGGGCAAGACGGTGGCCTGGGTGGGTGATGGCAACAACATGTGTCAGTCCTACATCAACGCCGCCCAGCAGTGGGACTTCGAGCTGCGCATTGCCTGTCCGGAAGGCTTCGAGCCCCGCCAGGACCTGCTCGATGCCGCGCGCGATCGGGTGAGCATTTTCCGCACGCCGGAAGAAGCGGTGAAAGACAGCGACCTGGTGGTCACCGACACCTGGGCCTCCATGGGCCAGGAAGATGAGAAAAAACTGCGCGAACAGGCCTTCGCCGGCTATCAGGTCGATGCCGAGCTGATGAGTCACGCCCACGACCGCGCCCTTTTCATGCACTGTCTGCCCGCCTATCGCGGCAAGGAAATCAGCGCCGAGCTGCTGGACTCTCCGGAGTCGGTGGTCTGGGAAGAGGCCGAGAATCGCCTGCACGCCCAGAAGGCCCTGATCGAATTCCTGTTCAACCACTCACGGTAACTTATGTCGGCACTGCTGGAACTCGACAACATCGGTTGTGGCTACGACGGCGAGCGGGTCGTTGAAGATCTGTCACTGTCGTTAACCGAAGGCGACATCTGTTGCCTGCTCGGCCCCAGCGGTTGCGGTAAAACCACCGTACTGCGCGCCATCGCCGGTTTTCTGCAACCCTCGGCGGGTCGCATTGAGCTGGCCGGACAGTTGCTGGCCTCGGCCGAGCAGTCCCTGGCGCCAGAGCAACGCCGGGTGGGGATGGTGTTTCAGGATTACGCGCTCTTCCCGCACCTGAATGTGCGCGACAACCTGACCTTTGGCCTGAAAAACCAGAGCGCCCGGGAGAAGGCCCGGATCTGTGACGAGCTGTTGCAGCTGGTCAAGCTCGAGGACCTGGGCCACCGCTATCCCCACGAGCTCTCCGGCGGTCAACAACAGCGCATCGCCCTGGCCCGTGCCCTTGCGCCCGAGCCCAAACTGCTGCTGATGGACGAGCCCTTCTCCAGTCTGGATGTGGAACTGCGCCGGGCCCTGGCACTCGAGGTGCGGGCGATTCTGAAAGAGCGCGGCATCACCGCGATCATGGTCACCCACGACCAGTCCGAAGCCTTTGCCATGGCGGATCGGATCGGTGTGCTGAATGCCGGACAGTTACAACAGTGGGATACCCCGTTCAACCTTTACCATGAACCCGCCACGCGCTTTGTCGCCAACTTTGTCGGGCAGGGCGTGTTTCTCGCGGGTTATCTGTTGGACCGACATACGGTGCGCACAGAACTGGGCGATATCGAAGGTAACCGCTGTTACGAGTGGCTGGAAAATACCCCGGTGGATATTCTGCTGCGCCCGGACGATGTCATTCACGATGACAGCAGCGATAAACGCGCCGAAGTGGTCGCCAAGGTATTTGCCGGCACCGCCACGCTGTATACGTTACAGCTGCCCACCGGCAGCCGCATTCAGTCCGCGTTCCCCAGTCACCATGATTACGCCATCGGCGATCATGTGGGCATTCGTATTGAAGCGGATCATCTGATTGTCTTCCGGCGGGAAGAGCAAGCGGTTGGTGGGAGTCATTACGGTTTAGAGACCACCGAGACGTAGAGCGCGACGTTAGCACCGCAGCTCGCGTAGGGCGGATAAGCGCAAAGCGCGCATCCGCCGTCCCGAAACACAACGCATCCGCCGTTACCTAACCCACTGTCACACCAACAACTCGGCCTTGATGACCGTAACCGCCGACCCCACCAGCGTCACCCTATCGCCTTTTAGCTCGCAATCCACATCGCCGCCGCGTTTGGAAATCTGTCGGGCAGCCAAAGTGTTTTTGGACAATCTTTTGGCCCAATAGGGAGCGAGCTGGCAGTGTGCCGATCCGGTCACTGGGTCTTCGGCGATTCCTACCGACGGAGCAAAAAAGCGGCTGACAAAGTCTTTGGTGTCCCCCTGCGCGGTAGCCATGATGCCCCGGCAGTCGAGCTTTTTCAGCTCGGCCAGATCCGGCGCTAAAGCTCGCACTTGAGCCTCAGTTTCCAGTACTGCCAGATAATCTACTCTCTTTTCCACGGCAACCGGCGTGACTCCCAATCCCCTCACCAGCTCATCAGGACAGTCGCAGGGCTGGGTAGGTTGCGCGGGGAAATCCATGGCCAACCGGTCACCCCTTCGCTCAACCACCAGGTCGCCGCTGCGGGTGCCGAAGCGGATGCTCGGGTGAGGGTAGTTCATATGTTCGAACAGGACGTGGGCGGAAGCCAGCGTAGCGTGACCACAGAGGTCGACTTCGGCTTCGGGGGTAAACCAGCGCAGCGCGAAGCCATCGTCTTCGGACACAAAGAAGGCGGTTTCCGAGAGGTTGTTTTCGTTGGCGATGGTCTGCATCAGGGCGTCGTCGAGCCATTGTTCCAGAGGCACGACGGCGGCGGGATTGCCTTCGAAAGGACGCTGGGTGAAGGCATCGACTTGGTATTGGGTTAGATTCATAAGCGCCCTATTAACCTTGCGATCGTTTGTTGCGTCATGCCTGGGTGACGGCGGATGCGCTGCCCTTATCCGCCCTACGCAGACTGCCGTGGTATCCGTAGGGCGGATAAGCAAAGCGCATCCGCCGTTACCATTACCAATCAAATGGCGAAATACGTTACACCACCTTGATCGCTTCGTCTTTGATCTTGGCCTGCCAGATTTTCGGGCCGGTCTGGTGAACGGATTCGCCTTTGCTGTCTACCGCCACGGTGACCGGCATATCCTTCACCTCAAACTCGTAAATCGCCTCCATGCCCAGCTCCGGAAAGCCCAGCACCTTCGACGACTTGATCGCCTGGGACACCAGATAGGCCGCGCCGCCTACCGCCATCAGGTAGACCGACTCATTATCGCGAATCGCCTCGATCGCCGCCGGGCCGCGTTCCGCTTTGCCGATCATGCCCAGCAGGCCGGTCTGCTCCAGCATCGTGCGGGTAAACTTGTCCATGCGGGTGGCGGTGGTCGGGCCGGCGGGGCCCACCACTTCATCGCGCACCGGATCGACCGGTCCCACGTAGTAGATGAAACGGCCGGTCAGGTCCACCGGCAGTTCTTCACCCTTGGCGATCAGGTCCACCATTTTCTTGTGGGCGGCGTCTCGGCCGGTCAGCATTTTGCCGGAGAGCAGGATGGTGTCGCCGGGTTGCCAGGATTTCACATCCTCTTTGGTGACGGTATCCAGGTTCACTCGACGGACATTGTCGCCGGCTTCCCAGGCCACTTCCGGCCAGTCGTCCAGGTTAGGGGGCGTCTGCAGGGCCGGGCCCTCTCCGGTGAGGGTGAAGTGGGCGTGACGGGTGGCGGCGCAATTGGGGATGATGGCCACCGCTTTGTTCGCCGCGTGGGTCGGGTAGTCCTTCACTTTCACGTCCAGCACCGTGGTCAAACCACCCAGGCCCTGGGCGCCAATGCCCAACTGATTCACTTTTTCGTACAGCTCCAGGCGCAGCTCTTCGCTGCGGTTGCTGGCACCGCGCTCCTGCAGCTCCTGAATGTCGACCGGATCCAGCAGCGACTCTTTGGCGATCTGCATGGCTTTTTCGGCCGTGCCACCAATGCCGATGCCGAGCATGCCGGGCGGGCACCAGCCCGCGCCCATTTTGGGCACCATGTCCAGCACCCAATCCACCACGGAATCCGAGGGGTTGAGCATGGCAAATTTGGTTTTGGCTTCACTGCCGCCGCCCTTGGCCGCCACGTGAACGTCGACGGTATTGCCGGGAACGATATTNTAGTGAATGACGGCCGGGGTGTTATCACCGGTATTCTTCCGGGCGCCGTCCGGGTCATCCAGAATGGACGCGCGCAACACATTGTCGGGGTGNTTATAGGCCCGACGCACGCCTTCGTTGACCATATCGGTGAGNCTCATATCCGCCTCCCACTGGACGTCCATACCAACGGTGACAAAGACGGTCACAATNCCGGTATCCTGACAGATCGGGCGGTGGCCGGTAGCGCACATGCGCGAGTTGATCAGAATCTGGGCCATNGCNTCCTTGGCNGCCGGGTTGGCTTCGCGCTCGTAGGCGCGGTGNACGGCCTGGATGAANTCCACGGGATGGTAGTAGGAGATGAACTGCAGCGCGTCGGCGACGCTGTCGATCAGGTCGTTCTGGCGAATCACGGTGGTCATGGAAGTCTCTCTACAGCTTGTCAGTGTGGCGGCAATTTTACATGAATTGCCGGAGACTTGCCCGGAGAGGACCGGCGNACTGCGCCAACTTTACGCTGCAACCGTTTGCATTCGGGCGGCGCTGCGCTACACTCTGAATATGGTCCTCTGGAGTTTAAGTGATCATGTTGGATGCCCATCAGCCGTTCGGGCAATCGCGGTTTTACCGTCCTGACCGGTTCACAATCTGCGCCCTGCGAACCGCGCAACCACCGCTGAGCGCCCTGCCCGGCAAGAGTCCCCTCCCCCCTCAAAACCTCTCAAGTGAGTCACGCACTGGAGCGTATGCCTTATGGCCACGGCCCTAGAACCTTGTCCGTTTTGCCGCAGCAACCACTTGCACTTGGCGCACAGTGGGCTGGATTATTGTGTGGTTTGTCAGAGCTGCAAATCAAAAGGCCCTCACCAGGAAACCCTGGAGAGGGCCATCAGTCGCTGGAATGAGACGTCGGTCCGCCTTGGCGTCCAGCCACTACCGGAAACGGCAACNNGCGAATCGCTCGCCGATCGCACTCAACCAGAGCCCCGCTATTTCGTCGCGCGGGGCTGAGCNGGCGATCAGGGTGAGGACAACTGCTCCTTGATGGTCAATATGTCGCGGTTGATGCTNCGACGATAGGAGTCGATGGCCTCGATCGCTTCCTCGTTGGTACCGACCCGGTCNGCNAGCCCCCGCAAACGCCCAAGCCCCTCTTCCAGTTGATCCACTTCTTCCGANAGATTCTGCAGGCGCTGGCCCTGGGCTTCCACCGAGTCGGCCGCTGCCTGCAANCGCTCGATCGCCGAGCNGACCTCACTGACCTGCTGNTCGGTTTTNTCAAAGGCCGAGCGCAGACTGCTCAGCCCCTGNCTGGCNCTGGAGGCGGACTCCTTCACACTGGCCANTTCCCGCTTCAGGGACTCCAGCCCCTCCTGGTTGGAGGCGATCCGCTTGCGGTTGGTATCGTAGGANACGCCCCACAGCTTGCGAATTTCNGAATCCGCCCACTCCAGTTTTTCCTGNATTTCCTCGACGTATTCGCTGGACTCNCTGGAGGTGATCGCGATGCGTTTCTCCAGGGTTTCCAGCCGCTCATTGGCCTGGGCGAGGTTCTGTTCGGCGCCGGTCCACTTCCAGGCCAGAAAACCNCTGGCGCCCACGCCGGCNACGGCAATGATNAGCGCCGCAATCGCCANCCCCTGGCCACCGGAAGAGGCACCGGCCGGNCGCTGAGGCGGCGGAGGTGTACCGCCCCCGCCCCCAGGACGTTTAGGNCCTNTCGCNTTGCCACCGGGAGGNGCCGCCGCAGCTCGACCCTGGCGGGCCGCCACTTCGTCTTTCTCGGGTTTGATCGTGCCGGAGATCGTCGGCTCTTTGCGTTCCATAAAAACACCTGAGTTCACTACACTTCGTGGTTGCGTTTATAGCAGTTCTGGGCCCGAAAAAGAAGGGAACGGGTCTGATACCGGGCAATTTTGCCNGGCATAAAAAAACCCCGCACCGGCTGGGCCGGGCGGGGTTTTCACGTCAATAAAACTTACTTGGCGAAGTTTTCGTTGACGAACTCCCANTTGACCAGGTTCCAGAAGGCTTCCANGTACTTGGGACGGGCATTGCGATANTCGATGTAGTAGGCGTGCTCCCACACATCCACAGTCAGCAGNACGGTGACGCTCTCGTCAGTCAGCGGCGTTTCCGCATTGCTGGTATTGACGATGGCGACGGAACCGTCGGACTTCTTCACCAGCCAGGTCCAGCCGGAGCCGAAGTTGTTGGCGGCGTTGGTGGAGAACTCTTCTTTGAACTTGTCAAAGGAGCCNAAGGCCTTGTTGATGGCCTCGCCTACCGCACCAGTGGCTTCACCGCCACCGTTGGGGCTCAGGCAGTGCCAGTAGAAAGTGTGGTTCCACACCTGAGCGGCGTTATTGAACAGAGGCCCTTTGGCGCTCTTGATAACGTCTTCCAGGCTCTTGTCCGCTTCGGGCTTGCCTTCAACGGCCGCATTCAGCTTGTCTACGTAGGTCTGGTGGTGTTTACCGTAATGGTATTCCAGGGTTTCCTGGGAGATATGAGGTTCCAACGCATCTTTTGCGTAAGGCAGCTGGGGTAATTCAAAAGCCATAGTCGTTCTCCTGAACACGGTTGAAAAAATGAGTAGCGGCGGGGTTAACCCACTGAAATAGCCGCTCAATCCTAGCACAGCCGGATGGGTCGAACGGATCGCCCTGCTCCAGACCGGGAAACGCCAGTTAGCNCTGGCTGTTGGTATGGTGTTACGAAAGTAAGCGATCAGTATATCACTGAAAGCAAAAGGGCGNGCCAAAGCCCGCCCTTTCAGGGCTTGAGACGACTTACATCATGCCGCCCATGCCACCCATTCCGCCCATGCCGCCCATATCCGGGGCGCCACCGGCCTTCTCGTCTTCCGGCTCATCGGCCACCATCGCTTCGGTGGTGATCATCAGGCCAGCGACAGAGCCGGCAGCCTGCAGAGCGGTACGGGTCACTTTGGCCGGGTCCAGGATACCCATTTCCAGCATGTCGCCGTACTCACNGGTCGCGGCGTTGTAGCCATAGGCGCCTTCGCCTTTCTTGACCCGATCCACGACCACAGAGGCCTCTTCACCGGCGTTGGTGACNATCTGACGCAGCGGTGCTTCCATGGCGCGACGGGCCAGCGCGATACCGGCGTTCTGNTCTTCGTTCTCGCCTTTCAGCTCGGCAATGGCGGCCACAGCGCGTACCAGAGCGGTACCACCACCGGCAACCACACCTTCNTCAACGGCGGCGCGAGTGGCGTGCAGCGCATCTTCAACNCGAGCCTTCTTCTCTTTCATTTCCATCTCGGTGGCAGCACCCACCTTGATCACGGCCACACCGCCGGCCAGCTTGGCCACGCGCTCTTGCAGCTTCTCGCGATCGTAGTCAGAGGAAGTGTCTTCCATCTGGGTGCGGATCTGGTTCACACGCGCTTCGATGTCAGCGTTGTTACCGGCGCCGTCAACGATCACGGTGTTCTCCTTGGACATGGTCACGCGCTTGGNGCGGCCCAGGTGCTCCAGAGTNACGTTTTCCAGGTCCAGACCCACTTCTTCAGAAATCACAGTGCCACCGGTCAGGATGGCGATATCCTGCAGCATGGCCTTGCGACGATCGCCGAAGCCCGGTGCCTTACAGGCGGCGACTTTCACAATACCGCGCATNTTGTTGACCACCANGGTCGCCAGGGCTTCGCCTTCCACGTCTTCGGCAACGATAACCAGCGGCTTGTTGGCCTTGGCTACGGCTTCCAGGGTCGGCAGCAGCTCGCGGATGTTGGAGATCTTCTTGTCCACCAGCAGGATGTAGGGGTCGTCCTGCTCGACGGCCATGTTGTCCTGGTTGGTGATGAAGTAAGGAGACAGGTAACCGCGGTCGAACTGCATACCTTCAACCACGTCCAGTTCGTTCTCCAGGCTGGAGCCTTCCTCAACGGTGATCACACCTTCTTTACCGACCTTCTCCATCGCCTTGGCGATCAGCTCNCCCACGTCGCGATCGGAGTTGGCGGAGATGGTGCCCACCTGNGAGATGGCCTTGCTGTCTTCACAGGGCTTGGCCANCTTGCGGATTTCTTCAACCGCAGCGGTAACGGCTTTGTCGATACCNCGCTTGAGNTCCATGGGGTTCATGCCGGCAGCCACGGANTTGAGGCCTTCGGTCACGATGGACTGGGCCAGAACGGTNGCGGTGGTGGTACCGTCACCNGCTTCGTCAGAAGCGCGTGAGGCCACTTCTTTGACCATCTGGGCGCCCATGTTCTCGAATTTGTCTTTCAGGGTGATTTCCTTGGCCACGGACACACCGTCTTTGGTCACNGTGGGGGCNCCGAAGGACTTCTCCAGAACCACGTTGCGACCNTTGGGGCCCANAGTGGCTTTTACNGCGTCGGCCAGTACGTTGACGCCCTTGAGCATGCGCTGACGGGCGCTGTCGCCAAACTTAACTTCTTTTGCAGACATAGTGCTTTCCTTCCAGTAACTTGTTCAGACAATAGTCGGTTAAAGATTCCGTGCCGGGCTTAGGCCAGCACAGCCTTGATGTCGCTTTCGCTCAGGATGACCAGCTCTTCGCCATCGACCTCNATGGTGTCGCTGCCGGCGTATTTGCCGAANACAACCACATCGCCAACCTTGACGTCGACCGGGCGAACATCGCCATTGTCCAGTACGCGGCCATTACCGACAGCCACCACTTCACCCTGGTTGGGCTTCTCTTTGGCGGAACCCGGCAGGACGATACCGCCCGCGGTTTTTTCCTCTTCTTCCTTGCGGCGAACCACAACGCGATCGTGTAAAGGACGAATTTTCATGGACTCTTATCTCCAACTAGCGTGTTAAACACTGAAAATGAGCCGGGTTGCCCCGGATGACGTTAGTGTGCGGCCGAAGCCGCGTGCCCGGCCGGCCAGAGGCCAGACAGGCGTAATGCGTGTGTCACAGGTAATTGGGGATGCCGGGGAGGAATTTCAACAGTCTGACGAGGATTTTTTTGCTTATTTTGGCGAGGGGGCGCTACCACTCGTAGGTCAGCCCCACCACGAGCCGGATATCCTCGCGCTCGGTGCCGGGCTGAGGGTCGTTGTCCACCTCGTAATCGAGTTTGACCTCTGAATACACCGTAGAGACCAGCATCGAGCTGAAACCGGTGGTGGAGTTGAGCTGCCAGTCCCGGTCTTGCTCAAAGGAGCGCACGTATTCGTTGCGATGGAAAAACGAGACCCCCAGGGGCAGCTTGTAGCGNAAGTCCGTACCCAGACGCCAGGCGATCCGGTCTTCTTTGCGGACAAAGTCCGGGGCGGGGTTCTCGGGCACCTGNTACTGCTCGGTGACCGACACCAGACCACCGGTCATCGCCAGCGCCGTCCGGTTGTTTTCCCAGAATTGGTAACCGGTACCAGCACCGATGTTGTAGTAGCGATCGATCGACCGGGTTTCATCGTGCCCGTAGCGCACATCACTGTTGAGGAACCAGCGCTCCCGGAAGAACCAGTCCAGCACGTAACGACCACCCCANCGGACGTCGGGTTCGGACTTGCTGCGCGAATAACTGGCATACTCAAAATTGCCNCTGTGGCGCCAGTCCACCAGCCGGTACTCCACGCCGCCNCTGATTTTCCAGTCATCCTTGATTTCGTTGCCCCGGGCGTAGGTCCCCGAGACATTGACCCGCCCNTTCAGGGTGCTGCTGTCACCGCTGATATAGGTTTCGTAGGGAATGATCATGGCNAGGGAAACCAGCGGCACCCGGCGCGNCACNACATCGTCGCCACACAGATAAACCAGGTGCTCGAACTCCATCCCCTCCACCATACAGGGCTCCCCCACCCCGTTGATTTTCAAGGGTTTGGTGGTCTGCAGGTCATAGATTTTGTTTTTTTCGATGGTCAGCCGCCCCAGCGACTCGGACTGCCAGACGACGCTGTCTTCACTGGCCGACACGAAATCACCGGCGATGCGATCACCGTTGCGCAGCTCCAGCATTCCCGCAGATACGGGGGCTGACAGCGCCAGGTACGCCGCCAGGGCCAAGCGCCACTGTTGAGTCGTCAGGTATACCGGCATGCATCGTCGGGAGTTGATCCAAAGGAGGCGCACTTTACCACACTTGGTCGGTCCGACTACAGCGAACCGGTTCTCGTACGGAGCATCAACCAGAGCACCAGCAGAATTGCCGGGACTCCCAGCCCCCCCGCATAAATGAAAAACCAGAAAAACCCGACCTGTTCCACCACGATTCCGCTGAAGCCGCCGATGACTTTGCCCGGCAGGGTCATCAGTGAACTGAACAGGGCGTATTGAGTCGCGGTGTAGTCGCTGCTGACCAGGCTGGACATCCAGGCGATGAGCGACGCCATGGCCAAGCCGCCGCAGAAGTTCTCACCGCTGATGGTCAGGACCAGCATCCAGAGCTCCGCNCCCACCAGCGCATTGATCGAATACAGCAGATTGGTCGCCGCCGCCAGCACGGCCCCGGCCAGCAGGACGCGCAACAGGCCAAAACGGGGCACCAGCACTCCGCCAACGATGCCTCCCAGCACGGTCATCGCCGCACCATACAGGCCGCTGATGTTGGCCACATCGGCTCGGGTATAGCCGGTTTCCAGATAGAAAGGCATGGCCATCGACGCCATGCTGATATCGGTAATGCGAAACGCGCCCACGATCAGCAGCAAAAGTACGGCCTGGGCGCCATAGCGCTGAAGAAAATCCACAAAGGGACATACCACTGCACCGATGAACCAGGCAACGGCATTGCGCACCGGGCGGGCCACATGAGCACTACGCTCGAGGTAATCCTGTGCCCGCTGCTCCAGAAAGGCCGCGTCCGAATGTCCGGTCACTGTGGGCTCGCTGGACAGCAGTACGGTCACCATGCCCACCCCCATGAGCAGGGCCATGATCAGATAAACCCCGGGCCAGGTGGCAAATGACACCATATGCAGCGCGCCGGCACTGGCCATCAATACCGCCAGCCGATAGCTGAATACGTAGGTGGCGGACATGGCCGCCTGGCGCTCCAGAGACACCGCCTCAATCCGCCAGGCATCAATCGCCACGTCCTGGGTTGCCGAGCCAAAGGCGACCACCAGCGCGAATATGGCAATCCACTCGAGCTCCCCCACAGGGTCGGTGACCGACATGCCAATCAATCCGCCGGCAATGAGCAGTTGAGCGAAGAGCATCCAACTGCGTCTGCGCCCCAGCAGGCGCCCCAACAACGGGAGCTGAAATCGGTCCACGACCGGTGCCCAGAACACTTTGACTGAATAGGTAATGCCGATCCAACTGAAAAACCCGATGCTCGCCTTGGTGACCCCCGCCTCGGTCAGCCAGGCAGTCAGGGTAGAAAAGACCAACATATAAGGCAGGCCCGCCGAAAAGCCCAGAAAGGCCATGGACGCGACCCGGGGGTGCAGATAAATCAACAGCGAGTCCCGCCAGGAGCGGGACGGGGATTCAGGGGTATCGGTCATGAAACGCTCGGTTGGTCGCGGTACATTCAATCAGGGACAACGTTTGGCGATCAGGAACAGCGTCTGGCGATCAGATACAGCCTCTGGGCAGCCAGTGACGCCTGCTCATCAATCTCGAAAGTTGGTGAATTGCAGCGGCATATCAACGCCCTCGGCACTGCGTAGCAACGCCATGACCTGTTGCAGGTCATCGCGCTTCTTGCCGGTAACCCGCAGCTGGTCGCCCTGGATCTGGGCCTGCACTTTGAGCTTGCTGTCTTTGATCAGCTTGACCATCTTCTTGCTCAGCTCGGTTTCCAACCCGGTGCGCACGATCACTTCCTGACGTGCCTGCTTGCCGACGGTGGTCGGGTCTTTGATCTCCAGGCAGGCGATATCAATATTGTTCTTCACCATGGTGCCCTGCAGAATGTCCAGCATCTGTTGCAGCTGGAAATCTGCTTCAGCGGTGAGCGTCACCACGAAGTCCTTGCGCTCAAACTGGGCATCCACACCCTTGAAGTCGTAGCGATTGCCCACCACGCGGTTGGCCTGGTCCACCGTATTGGTCAATACGTGCTTATCGACCTCGGACACCACATCAAAAGACGGCATAGAACTACCTCACTCTCATCAATTCAGGATCAGGCCAGCAGCGTAATCAACGCCAGCACGCAGACCCACAACAGCAGGGAACGGGAATACAGGGGCTGGCTGGCGCGAATCATATCCAGGTCCACCGCCGAGTCGGCGGGCTCCGGCTCGGTCCTGCCCAAAGCACCCAGCATCTGATCGTACAGCAGGACCGACGTTCCCTGACGGGTATCGCCAAGATCGCGCTGACAACGGAAAAAACAACTGTCGAAATTGCCCGCCATGGCCCAGGTAAAGCCCATGACACGAACCACCGGCCACTCCATCAGCCAGAGCCAGCGGTGCACCTGGGCCGATTCGGAGCGCTCCCGGTAGAGCACNCTCAGGCGGTACATCAAAGCGCCCGCCGGGCCCAATACCAGAAACCAGAACAGCACCGCGAACATCCGCTCGCNCCCGCGATAGGCAATGGTTTTGAGCGCCTGACGATGCATGCTGGCCCAGTCCTCGGGGTCGGCGTCTTCCACCGCATTGCCCTGAAGGGCCGCCAGATGGCGGGCCGCACTCACCGAGTCCTCCCGTTCGCTGGCCTCCACATAGGCCTGCACCTCGGCCGAAAAGTCACCTCGGCCAAGGCTGTACAGCAGTACCGGGACGGCAATAAAAATCAGCCAGCCCTGCGAAAGGCCCTCGGCCACGGCCCAGGTCAGTAACCATAGCACCAGGGCCGGCACCACCACCGCCAGCAACAACTGCAACTTGGGCCACGCACGGCTGGGGCGCTGCTCGAGCCAGTGCAGATAACGATCAAACCACCCGTCTTTTTGCAGGGGCGCACCAGAGCCCCACCACTGCACCAGGACGAGAACCAGAAAGACACTGAGGAAGGTCATAAGCGTTCCGAGAGCTGTGAGCGAAAGTGGCGCCAGTCGAAGGCCGGGCCCGGATCGGTTTTCCGTCCGGGGGCGATATCCGAATGGCCGGTAATGCGCTCCGGCGTCAGCGCCGGATAACAGGATAATAACAGACGGGTGACCTCGGCCAAACGCCGGTATTGCGGCTTGGTGTAGGGAAGGTCGTCACACCCTTCCAGTTCAATGCCGATGCTGAAATCGTTGCACTCGGTTCGACCGTCAAACTCGGAGGCGCCCGCATGCCAGGCGCGCCGATCCAGAGGCACAAACTGCACCAACTCACCGTCCCGGGTAATGAACAGGTGCGCCGACACCCGAAGATCCCGGATCTGCTCAAAATAGGGGTCGCGATTGATGTCGAGTTGATTGCAGAAGAAGTCTTCCACACACCCGGTTCCAAACTGCCCGGGCGGGAGACTGATGTTGTGAACCACCAGCAGGCTGATGGCCTCGCCCGGCGGACGCTCGTTATAGTTGGGAGACGGACAGCGGCGGGCCGAAGTCAGCCAGCCGTCCTGAATGGATACGCTCACGGGCCCCTCCAGTCATTCATGGCGTGAATGATACAGGGGCCGGGAGCCTTTGTCGCTGTTGCTGGGGGTTACCGGGCGCGGGAGCTGCGCAGGTTACCGATCACCGCTTCGAGCGCGCGATCGAACAACATGCCATCGTCGAGGATTCGCATCCGGCCGGATTTGAGCGCTCGCGCCAGTCCTTCGCGGGTCTCTTCCGCCACCTTCATACCGGAGCGATTTACAAAAATGTATTTGCCGGTGGGCTTGATCATCGCCGCCAGGCGGCAGCGGAACGCCTGCCCCTGCTCATCCTGGCGCTCGAACCAGCTCCCCTGGGTCAGATTGGACACCAACGCCATATGAGGGTCCGACGCGGGCAGCGGCCCATCGTCAGAGACACCAACCTCACCGGTCACCACAGAAGATGGGGTGGATTCGGTAGAAGAGCCTTCGGCGCTTGAAACTGAGCCTTCAGCGCTCGAAACCAAGCCTTCCGCGATGGGAGTTGAATCCTCAGCCCCGGAAGCCGAGCTGTCAGCCTGACTGGAAGCCTCATCAGAAGCCGCGCTCGGTTCTTCAACCACCTGAAGCACGGGGGCCTGAGCGGCTTCATCGGCCACCGCTTCAGCATTCGCCTCAGGGACAGGTTCTGGCTCGGCGGCTACCGTCTCGGTCGCGACCGGATCAGCGCCCCGCTGAGACGGCTCGGCGGCCGGCGCCGGCTGACTGGCTTCCCGCAACCGGGACAGGTGAAGCTGCTCCAACTGTTTGAACAGCTGGTTCATTTCGTACGGATTGTAAGCGATGGATTCCAGACCCGCCCGCAACTGCGGCAACAGTTCGGGCACCAGCTTGAGCAGCTTCTGACGATTGTCGCGATCCATGGGAGCCGTGGCGCTCCAGACCAACTGCTCGGCGGATTCCAGGGCTTCCCGCCAGTCGTCACTGTCAGTGCCCTGCTTCAGGCAGATGATAAACAGCACCTTGGACCAGGCTTCATACAGCAGGGTATTGGCCGCTACCGCCAGAGTCTGCCCCTGGGTCAGACGCTTGAGTGCCGCATCCACTTCGGCCCGGGCACGCTCAGAGCGCGCCTTGCCATCTTCCGCGTCCAACGTGCGCTGCTCCAGAATGCGGGCCCGGCGCCGTTCTTTTTCCTGGTAGGCGCGGAAGTCCAGCAGCATGCGGTCGAAGATGCCGACATCGCTCTCAAATTCCGCCAGAATGGTCTGAACGATCTGATCCACCTTCTGGTAAAAGGTGTCTTTGCGCCGCCCCTCTTCTCCTGTGTCCTGCCAGCCCAACGCGGCCATGGCCAGTTCATTGAGCAGGCGACGGGCGGGATGCCCGCCTTTGCTGAAAAAACTTTTATCCGCAATCGCGACCTTGATCAGCGGAATCTGTAACCGCCCCAGCAAGGCCTTCATGGGCGAAGCCAGATTGCGGTCGTCGAGAATGAACTCGAACATCATGCTGACCAGATTGATGACATCCTCATCCACCTGGTTCAGCGACTGCCGGCGGGTATTTTTGACCAGACCGCGAACCAGCTGCGGCACATTGACCGCATCGGCGCCCTGATCCAGGCTGGCCCAGTCTTGCTGCTGTGCCTGGGAGAGCAGATGCACCAGATCCTGGGTGTCCAGCGACTCGCCGGCACCGGAATCTTGACTCTGACTCGCCCCGCCCTGGTTGGACAGGAGGTCCCGCAGCGTGTGCAGCACCTGATTGGATTCATCCTCTCGCTGAGCACGCTCGGCCCGGGCGGCTCGCGAGGGCTGCGCTCCGGCCCTTTGCCGGCGGGCAGCGGGCGCGCCCGCTTTCAGGGACGGCAGGATGTTGGCATCAATCAGCTGCTGGTTGACGCTTTCATACATCGACCCCAATCGCGAGACCACCCACTTGTCAAATAGCTTGAACAGTACCAGCTTCGCCTTGACGTCGATCTTCAGCGCCTTGGCGGCCTCGGTGAATCCGGTGCAGATGGCGTCGGCCCCCAGGGGATTGTTCTTCTGGTACACCTTCACCGGCACCAGTTGATCCATCCGCAACGTCAGATGTTGGACGGCCTCGGCGAACTGCTCGTTGGCTTTGTTGACCATGCTTTCGGTCGCCACCATCTGCTCCAGCTCATCGTTCTGAACCAGGCTCAGTTCCTCAAGGGAAGCCTCCTCTCGCTGTTGCCGGTTTGACTCGCCGGGTTCCAGCAGTGCCGCAAAGCCCCGGTCCAGCCCCAGAAAAAACGTATGCTCCAAGGTGCGCCGCTGCAACCGGACCTCACGCATGGAGTCAAAGTACAGGTTCTGTTCCTGATTGCTGGTAGCCTGGTCGGCCAGTTCGAACAGGGAATCATCCGCCTTGTCGAACAGATCCCGCAGCAGCCCCTGAAGGGTTTGCCGTGCCCGGTCGCGCACGCTGTGCATGGCCGCCGGCAGGCGCGCCAACGACACGGTCGCTGGCTGACGTCGCTCGGGGTTGAGCGGGACGACATTTTCACGCTGGGGTTGCACGGAATCGTTCATGGTGATGTTCCTGAGGGTGGTCACTGTCGGGACAATTTACAGTTACGATCATTAGTATAACGAGGATCAGGACACATCCCAGCGACAAATGATAAGATCGAGACCCCTATCACAATTTCGGCTAACAGCTTCATTTGCTTAGAAAAATTTGGCTGACAAACGAGAAAAACAGGGCCCTGCGGGTATAAAAACCCGTGACANTTTGATGACCACCGAAACGCTCACCACGGGGCAGTTATGACACAGGAGCAAATGCCCGGCCAGCAGGCCGGACGCGGCATGCTGGTTGCAGCCTGGATCATCGGGCTCGCACTGCTCACCTGGGCCTTCGGCGTCTGGGAAGACCGCAAGGACAACCCCAATCGCTCGATCCAGGGCCAGGTCGTCAATGGCGTTCAGGAGGTCGTGTTGCGTCGCAACCGCTCGGGACACTATGTGGTTCCCGGACAGATCAACGGAGAGGACGCCACCTTCCTGCTCGATACCGGCGCCACGGACGTGGTCGTCAGCCAGGACCTGGCCGAACGCGCGGGTCTTCGGGCCGGAGCCCGGCAGTGGGCCATGACCGCCAACGGCCGAATTGAAGTGCGCGCCACCCGACTCGAACGCCTGGAGCTCGGCACCATCCAACTGCGCGACGTCAGCGCCAGCATCAACCCCGCCATGGGCGGTGACCAGGTACTGCTGGGCATGAGCGCCCTCGGACAGGTAGAATTCCGCCAGCAAGGCGACCGCCTCACTCTGCGTTACCAAGGTGACTGACTCCATGACCGAACTCAATCCGGACCTGCAACGGGCCATCGAGGCCAANGTCCGTGCCGCGCTGGCCGAGGACATTGGCAGNGGCGATATCAATGCCCTTCTGATTCCCGCNGAGCGGGTCGCCCACGCCCGGGTCATCACCCGCGAGGCGGGCTGCTTTTGCGGTCGCCCCTGGGTGGAGGAAGTNTTCCGGCANCTCGACCCGGACACCCGGATCACCTGGCACNTTCAGGACGGGGATTCGGTAAAGCCGGACCAGNTNCTGTTCGAGTTAAGCGGGAATGCCCGNGCACTGCTCACGGGAGAGCGCACCGCNCTGAACTTCGTGCAGACGTTATCCGGCACCGCCAGCGTCAGTGCCGCTTACGCACANAAGGTCAAGGACGCACCGGTCACNCTGCTGGATACCCGCAAAACCCTGCCCGGACTNCGCCTGGCCCAGAAGTACGCNGTGGNCTGTGGGGGCTGTGCGAATCACCGNGTCGGTTTATTCGATGCGTTCCTGATCAAAGAGAACCACATCGCCGCCTGNGGCGGTATCGCCGAGGCNGTCAGTAAAGCGCGGGAAATNGCCCCNGAGACNCCGGTGGANGTGGAAGTGGAAGTCACTGAAGCAGTTGGAACAGGCTCTGACGGCCGGCGCCGACATTGTCATGCTCGACAATTTCTCGCCCGAGGACCTGACCGTCGCGGTATCCCGCAACCGTGGACGGGCCAAACTGGAAGCGTCGGGCAATGTGACCGACGCGACGCTGGCCACCCTGGCCAATACCGGCGTGGATTACATATCCATCGGGGCCCTGACCAAACACTGCAGAGCGCTGGACCTGTCGATGCGGCTGTCGGTGGAAGAGGCCTAGCGACCGGTCACCCCGGCGCGCTCTGACTATTCATCATTAAGGCGCTCTGGCAGTTTGTGCAGCGCATAGACGTCAAACCGGCTGCTCTTGCCCTCAATCCGGTGCCCGGGCGCCCGTCCGGCCAGATCCGGCGCCTTGCGGGGCCGCTTGACCACGACCCGGTAGCGCGCCTTTGCCAACGCCGGCGCCAACAGATCATCGGCATCGGCATCCGCCCCCACCAGGGTATGAAACGCCCGCATTTCTTTTTTCACATCGGCTGATTTTTGGCGCTCGGGAAACATTGGGTCCAGATAGATGACATCGGGACGCACCGGGTCGCCCTCAGCGAGTGATGCAAGGTAACTTGCGCCGTCACCCAATTGCAGAGACATGCGCCCGAGAATCTCCATCAGGTCGCCGTCACCGCTCTGCTCGGCGCCCCGCCTGGCGCGCGCCAGACCGTCCGCCAACAACCGATAGACCACCGGCGAACGTTCCCACAGTTGCACACGGCAACCCAGCGAGGCGAGCACAAACGCATCCCGCCCCAGCCCCGCGGTCAGGTCCAGCACGTGTGGGAATACATGCGGCTTTAATCCCACCGCCTTGGCGATCATCTGCCCTTTGCCGCCCCCAAAGCGGCGCCGATGATCCACCGCCCCGCCCAGGAAGTCCACCTGAACCGGCCCGGGGACCTTGCGTCCGGTGTGGTGTAAGGCCAGGCCGTGGTCGTCATACACCAGGGCAAAGGTTGGCTCGGAGAGCTGCTCCGGCTCGGCATTGATCAGCAGAGGGACATCCAGTTCGCGGGCCGTCGCCGCCGCTTCCGCTCGGGAGTCGGAAGACTGGGCAATAACAACCAGCGGCCAGGTCGCCGATAAGGTGTTCATAGCAGTCGCTTCATCAGGGCAGAAAACTGGGCGGGACTGTGCCGGGAAAGGCACACATCATCAATCAAGAGGGAATGCGGAGCGCGTCCCTGCGCTCGTCAAACTCGCTTACTGCATAGGCAGCAATTCGAGCTCTACCCGACGGTTGGCGGCACGGCCTTCGGCGGTGCTGTTGCTGGCCACCGGATAGCGCGGACCATAGCCATAGGCCTGGATACGACCGGCGGCCACATCGCGGCGGATCAGGTAATCGCGCACACTGGCGGCGCGCTGCTCACTCAGGGTCTGGTTGAGCTGATCACCACCGGTAGAGTCGGTATGACCACTGACCTTGATGGCGGTCTGATCAAACTCGGCCAGTACTTTGGCTACCGAATCCAGCACGCTGTAGAAATCCGAGCGGATTTCGTAGCGGCCAGTGGCGAAGGTAATGTTGCCGGGCATGATCAGGTACAGACGATCGCCTTCACGACGAACCTGCACACCGGAACCCTGAAGCTCATCGCGCAGCTTGGCTTCCTGACGATCCATGTAGTTACCAACACCACCCCCAATCGCCGCACCGGCGGCGGCACCGGTCAGGGCGCCTTTTTTACGATCGCTCTTACTGGCGGAAGCCGCGCCAATAATGGCACCCGCTACGGCACCAATGCCAGCCCCCTTGGCGGTATTACTGGTTTTTTCTTCCCCGGTGTAGGGATCGGTTGTGGTACAAGCTGCGAGAGTGAAGATTGCACACAAAGCCAGCAAACGTTTCATTGCTATTCCTCTATCATTAAATTCCAAAAACGTAAAAGCCCGCCCTAGCGGAAGACTCAAACCGACGGGAACCCGGTAGCTTTTCCCGCCTCCAACTGCCATCATTGATTGCAGTTCAGGTTTCGACACTATAGGCAGAGCCATGGTTCACAGCAACAGTCTAGCGCACACTTTTCGCATTTGGATGATTTTAATGACAGCGACGGCACTGACCGCTTGCACCGGCTATGCGGTGAGCATCAACGACAACCCGGTGTACAACCCGCCGACACTGTTAACCGACTTCCGCCTGCCCGACGCTGCGCTGCACGATTGCGTGCAACAGACCATCGAAGATCAGCAGGTGACCGAGGCCACTCAACTGACCCAACTGAACTGCAGCAGTGCCGGCATCGAATCACTGGCGGGCCTGTCCACCTTTACCGCCCTGCGGGCCATCAGCCTGAATGACAATCCGCTTGAGGACGTCGCTGAACTGAGAACGCTGTCGAGACTGGAAGTGCTGTTGCTGGAAAACAATCAGATCAGATCCGCCGAGCCACTATTGTCGCTGTTACGCCTGAAAGAAGTGGATTTGCGGGGGAATACGGCGCTTGAGTGCAGGGATGCCCGGCAACTGGCCGACAATGCAGAGGGAAAGGTTCACCTGCCTGAGCACTGCACCGAGGCAAGCTGACGGGTCGGACGGCTCAACTGCCGGAATCAAACATCAGGCCCACGGTGTTGCGCAGCTGATGCATCACCCGCATCTGTACCGGCTCATCGTTAATCGGCCCCACCATCTTGCGAAACCGGACCATCACCAGGGTTCCCACCGGTGGCTTGGGCTGGTTTTCAATCAATACCCGGGCCCCACCATCGGAAATATCCTGGGTAAAACCCACGATGGTGCCAAAGCTGGGGTGGGTCATCTCCACACGTATGCTGGCGGAGGTCCGCTCATATTGCCGACGATCAATCACGGTGAGCTCCTTTTCCTGTCAATGTCGGGGCGGGTCTCCGCCCCGAGCCATTCCGGCGGCTGAATAGCCAGTCCCCGAAGGTTCACGCTGGGTAACGGCCGAACGCCATTATGCCCAAATAATCAATAATTCTGTTTTACGGCTTTCTTTCAGAATAAGCAAGCCCCAGCAAAAACGCCAGCGAAACCGGTTCGCTGGCGTTTTTGAAGACCCACAAGCCGCCAATGCCAGCGGCTCTTGAATCGATCGTCCTTTAAATCAGATTCTTACGCAGTACCGAGAGCATTTCCCGGGTCTTACGCGCCGACATCCGCTCCCCATAGGCGGTGCGCAATCGCACGTGATACAGGCCATCGGACTGCTCAGTAAAGATCAACAGGTGTCCCGGAGCCTTGGGAGCCCGCTCCCGGGCGGCTTCCGCCTGCGCGGGCATGGTCAACAGGTTGTCCGGCAAGACCTCCCGCAGATCGGCCAGGCTGTAAGGCGTTTCCGGCGGCTGGGGGTTCTCTTCCGCCCCGAACAGACGGGCCAACCAGCCCGGCGGGCTCTCCGGCGGTTCGCGATACCCCAGATAGAACACGCCCGAGGCCGGGTCACTGTCATAAATGGTAAAGCCTTCCTGTTCGGCCGAGTGGGTCAGGGTGGCCAACGCCCGGCTTCGGGCCAGCTCGAGCTCGAGCACCGGCTCGCTGTCAACGCTGGTGATGCGGGCTTTGACCGCACCACCGATATTCCGGGCAATCAGCGAGGTACCACCGGCCGCGCCGAGATCTTCGGCGGCCAGATTTGCGGCCAACTCATCAACCATCCAGGTTTCACGCTCCTTGCTGCTGGAGGCGGCCGGCCATTGGCTGAGCTGCGCCTGGGTGGCTTCATCGCGATCCAGGCTCATGTGCAGCACGTGAATCTCACTGGTGTCCGGCTGAACCCCGCGATCAATGCGGATACGATAGCGGTCGATACGATCCGGGTCATCTTTGAACGACAGCCAGCTGGTTTCCATCAACCCCAGGTCGGTATCCGTGGACGCCACCTGCAGGTTATTGTCGGCCAGGAAGGCCCGAATACGAGGCCAGAGTTCCGCCGGATCGACGTTGACCAGAATCCAGCGGTCGTCATCCAGCCGCTGGATTTTCACCCGCTCCACCAGCGCGGTGGCCGACAGGGCTTCCGGGCGCGGTGCCTCGAACGCTTCGGTGTCCTGAGCGTAGGCGACGTCTTCCTGGGTCAGCTCTGGCACTTCATACAGCTTCCCCACGGTCTCAGCGTTCAGATGATCGGGAACCTTCAGGGGATCCAGACTCGCGGCTTTAAGATAGTCATCCTCGCGGTTCCGGAAATAGCCCTCTTCTCCAAACAGGGCACTACAGCCGGACAGCGTGAAGCTGAGCCCGACCAACAACCAATACACAATGCGCATAAAATTCCAAACTCTCCAGTGAGTTGTGCGAACCTCTGTTATCTATTTCTGGCAACCACTCAGACCAGGCCCGCCTCCCGGAGCGCCTCGGTCACCTGCTCATGGAACCGCTCGGACAGTGGCGTCATGGGCAGACGGATGCCGGACTGAATCCGCCCCATCTGCATCAACGCCCACTTCACCGGAATCGGGTTGGCCTCCAGGAACATGGCCTGGTGCAGCGGCATCAGCCGTTCGTTCAGTGCCCGGGCTTCCTCCGCCCGGCCTTCAATCGCCAGCGCGCAGAGTTCCGCAATAGCCTGGGGTACGACATTCGCCGTAACGGAAATATCCCCTTTGCCACCCAAAATCATCAATTCCACGGCCGTCGCATCGTCCCCGGAGATGATAATGAAGTCCTCCGGCGACTGCTCTATCAGGGTTTTCGCCCGCACCATATCGCCCGTGGCTTCCTTGATGCCTTTGATATTGGAGATCGCGGCCAGTCGCAACACCGTCTCCGGCAACATGTCCACGCCGGTGCGGCCGGGCACATTGTAGAGGTACTGGGGAATATCCACCGCCTCGGCGATGGTTTTATGGAACAGGTACAGGCCTTCCTGGGTCGGCTTGTTGTAGTAGGGAGTCACCAGCAGGCAGGCATCGGCTCCGGCAGCTTTTGCGCCGTGGGTCAGCTCCAGCGCTTCTGTCAGGGAGTTGGCGCCAGTGCCGGCAATAACCGGAATACGCCCGGCCACCTGCTCCACCACGGCCTTGATGACCGCCAGGTGCTCGTCGATATCCAGCGTGGCCGACTCACCGGTGGTACCTACCGCCACCAGCGCATTGGTGCCCTGCTCCAAATGCCAGTCCACCAATTTGCGCAGGGCGGGCCAGTCCAGGGAATTGTCGGGGGTCATGGGAGTGACCAGGGCGACCATGCTGCCTTGTATCATGCGCGGGAGCTCCAATAGCTTGACTATAACGTGTAGGTTCTGACTTCATCGCCTGCCGAGGGTTCGCACGGCGCGCCGGTGACCGTGGCATGGGCGGGAAACACAAAGGCGCAATGGTACTGAGGGGCGCTCCACGACACAAGCGGCGCGCCCGGATTCCGGCCCTTTCCGGGGTTTATTTGCGGAAATCGAGCATCCGCTGGAGCGGAATCATGGCCTTGCGGGCCAATTCCGGGTCCACATGAATCTCGTTATCGTCCTGTTCGAAGACACTCGCCAGGTTTTCCAGCACGTTCATCGCCATCCAGGGGCAGTTCGCACAACTGCGACAGGTCGCGCCGCTGCCGGCAGTGGGCGCCACATGAAACGTCTTGTCCGGACACAGCTGCTGCATCTTGTAAAAAATGCCCTGGTCCGTCGCCACGATGAACTCCTGATTGGGCAGTTCCTGGGCAGCCTTGATCAGCTGCGAGGTGGAGCCCACCACATCGGCCAGCGCCACCACCGGCTCCGGCGACTCCGGGTGCACCAGCACCGCCGCCTCGGGATAGAGCGCCTTGAGGTCTTCCAGGCCACGGGCCTTGAACTCTTCATGCACAATGCAGGCACCGTCCCAGAGCAACACATCGGCCCCGGTCTCGCGCTGCACGTAATCGCCCAGATGCTTGTCCGGCGCCCAGAGAATCTTCTCGCCCTTCTGATCGAGATAGTCGACCACATCCTTCGCGATGCTGGAGGTCACCACCCAGTCAGCCCGGGCTTTTACCGCCGCAGAGGTATTGGCGTACACCACCACGGTGCGATCCGGGTGTTGATCACAGAATTCGGAAAACTGATCGGCGGGACAACCCAGATCCAGGGAGCAGGTGGCTTCCAGCGTGGGCATGAGCACACGCTTTTCCGGGGTGAGGATTTTGGCGGTCTCACCCATGAACTTCACTCCGGCCACAATCAGGGTCTGGGCGGGATGTTCTTTACCGAACCGGGCCATTTCCAGAGAATCCGCCACGCAGCCCCCGGTCTCTTCGGCGAGCGCCTGGATCATGGGGTCGGTGTAGTAGTGGGCCACCAGCACGGCGTTGTGTTTCTGTAACAACGCTTTAATACGCTCGCGGTATTCTGCTTCTTGTTCGGGGGTATACCGGGGGGCACTCCAGGCGCGGTCCAGGTGTTCCCGAACCAGTTCTTCCGGGGTTTTCCGGGCGGTTTCGGTCACGATTACATTGTCCGCGGTCATAGAATCACCTCACAAGTACCCCTGTAGCGGGTTGGGGCGACATAATACCACAGGGATGAAAAGTGCCCCAAAGCTACTTCTTTTGACACTCTTCCACTCTCTGCATTCCTTCTTGATCTGCTCTCACTTCGCATTAAAGTGCTACGGGTGTGTATACCATTGTGAGACACGCCGTAAACCCATCCCTGGGGGCTCATCACCCGCCGTCCAGGCGGGTGACGGTCTCACAATGGTATACACACCCTCCGCAGCAGTAAGCGGAACGCTGCTTGGAGATAGCACGCTCGCCTACATCTGATCTCGGAGAACACTGAAAAGGTGTTCATGCCTCGGAGGCCTGAGGTGAGGTATACCGTTTGTAGACTCTCGGAGGCATGGATGCCGACGAGAAGCCCCCATGGATGGGTTCACGGCGGGTCTACAAACGGTATACCTCACCTTAGGCCGGACGTAATACCGCCTATGCACTTGATCAAATATAGGTCTGGGAGAAAATGGTGGGTCGTGCTGGATTCGAACCAGCGACCAATTGGTTAAAAGCCAACTGCTCTACCAACTGAGCTAACGACCCAAAGAGGCGCGTATGATAAAGATTCAGACAAAAAAAACAAGCGCTTTTGAAAGAAAAAGGCAAAAAAACGCCAAACAAACCAACAGCTTAACCCGGCCTCCCGGCTTAGCCTGCCCGGTAGCGGGTCGGATCCGGAACCCCGGCCTCTTCAAATCCGGCGCGCCGCAACCGGCAACTGTCGCAGCGGCCGCAGGCTTCGCCGGCCTCGTTGGCCTGATAACAGGACACCGTCAGCGCGTAATCCACGCCCAACGACTGGCCCTGGCGGATGATCTCGCCCTTTGACCAGCGCATCAACGGCGCCCGGATATGCAACTTCTGCCCTTCTACGCCGGACTTGGTAGCCAGGTTCGCCATGGTTTCGTAGGCCGCCACATACTCCGGTCGGCAGTCCGGGTAACCCGAATAATCCACCGCATTGACGCCAATAAAAATGTCATTGGCGCCCAGCACCTCGGCCCAGCCGAGCGCAATGGACAGGAAAATGGTGTTGCGTGCCGGCACGTAGGTGACCGGAATGCCCTCGCCTTCGGTTTCCGGTACTGCGATGGAGTCATCGGTCAGCGCGGAGCCACCGATGCTCTGCAGATCCAGTTTCACGACCTTATGCTCAATCGCGCCCCCGGCTCGCGCCGTGAGCTCAGCCGCGTGCAACTCGGCCCGGTGACGCTGGCCATAGTCGAAGCTGATGGTGTAACAGTCGTAGCCCTCGCTGCGGGCGATGGCCAGAGCCGTGGTGGAGTCGAGACCACCGGAGACCAGAATGACCGCTTTCGGGTTCGCCATGATGGCTGCTCCTCAATCAGTACCCCGGGGCGTCGCCCCAGAGCAGCTTGTGAATCTGGATCTGGAAGCGCACCGGCAGGTTGTCCTCGACAATCCAGTCGGCCAACTGGCGCGGTTCGAGCTGCCCGAAGCTCGGGGAGAACAGGACATCATCGACCCGCTCGGCCAGGCGGTACTCATCCAACTTGAACTTGGCCCATTCATAATCGCCCCGGCTGCACAGCACGAACTTCACCTGGTCGTGGGGCTGCAGCAGGGGGATGTTTTCCCAGCGGTTTTTGTCGAGTTCCCCGGAGTCCGGCGTTTTCAGGTCCATCACCCGACTGACCCGGGTGTCCACCTCATCCAGGGGCATGGCGCCACTGGTTTCCAGGGATACCGAGTAACCGGCATCACACAGCTGTGTGAGCAGCGGGAGGCAGTTCGGCTGGGCCAGAGGTTCGCCGCCGGTCACACAGATGTATTGGGGCTGATAGCCGGCCACCTGCTCCAGGATACTCGCCAGCGTCATACGCTCGCCGCCGTGAAAGGCGTACTCGGAATCGCAGTAATGACAGCGCAGGGGGCAACCGGTCAGGCGCACAAACACCGTCGGGCGCCCCAAGGTCCGGGCCTCGCCCTGCAGGGAGTAAAAGATTTCGGTAATACGGAGACTGTCGTCGGTCATGAACTTCCGGGCCGGTGGCGCTGACGGGGGCTTTAACAGCGGGCAGTTTACCCAAAGGCCGCAGCAGATGCGAGCCCGCCGGGTTTGCCGCCCCGGCGGCAGGCTGGTATTCTTGTTGATTGGCCCGATTTTCCTGCCGCGAGTGTTATGAAACCCACCAAGACCAAACGTGAAATCCGCGCCGAGCTCGACCAACAGCTGGAAGAGTATTTGCGCTCCGGCGGCAAGGTGAAGGAAGTACCCCGCGGCCTGAGTGGTCGCATCGACCCCAAGGGGCCTCTTACCCCCCTGTTCACGCCCCGCGCCAGCGAAACCCCCCTCGCCGGACGGACCCCCATGACCGAAGTGGTCGCCCGGGTGGAATCCCGCAAGCACCCCATCCCCGCGCCCAAGCGCCCCAAACCCAAGCGCCCCCGGAAGAAAATGATTCTGGATGATTTCGGGCAGCCGGTTCGCTGGGAATGGGTCGAAGAGTAGCCACTACCGCTACACGCCCCCAAAACAAGGCTGAAAGACAGTCGAATCAGCCGAGCGCCCGCACCAACATTGAGACCAGCTCAGTCTGCTTTCGATAGCCATTCTTGGCCAGCAGACTCTTGATATGCTGGCGGGCGGTATGAATGGATATATGTCGCTCCTCGGCAATATCGTTAGTGCTGAGCCCCCTCATCAAACCGCCGGCGACCGCAGCCTCTGCCGGTGAACATTGAAACAGAGACTGTAACTTGTCGAGGTCGGGGGACAGAGTGGTGTCGAAACTGAACAGCTCTGCCAGCACACCATTGTTTTCCGGGTGTTCGGTGACCAGAGGTGTCAGACAGACGGACACACGCGCTTGGCCGTTTTGGATAAACAGAGTCTGCGACTCCAGAACGCCTTTATGGGAGAGCACAATACATGTGGTTATGGCGTCATGCAGCTTACGGGTCATGCGTCTGTCACGACTATGCAGCCGCCGGTCCTCACCAACAAACAGATTACCTGTGCTGTCCAGCAAGGCTCTGGCGGCGTTGTTGGCTTCGGCCACATTACCCAAGGCATTGAATACCATCAGAGGCTTATGCACATGGTTGAGCGCCATGGCCAGGTTCTCGTTATCGCTGCTGGATTGATACAGTTTCAAGTGAAGGGCAACGGCATTTTCGATGTGCGGTGCCAACAGATTCATTTGCAACAGCTCACTGTCGGTGTAGGGACCGTGGTCTTGATGGCGGTTGGCCATGAACACCACATTGACGCCATCTTCCCGGGTCACCAACATACCCGTGCTATCACCCATGCCTACCGATTCGGCCCAGGCTCGGCTTTCCGGCCCCAGAATATCAAGGATGGTACGACTGACATCGCCCCTTAAAAATGAATCGAACTGGCGTGGCGGCAACTGAACATAGCGCGTCAGCGCTTCATCCCGCTCGGGCAGGTCACTGTTGATGTACCACTCCTCAAACCCATCCGGGTAACCAAAGGTCCAGCCGTACAAGATGCGTTGCGGGTTGGCAGTGACACCCAGAATGCCACCTTGCAGCGCCTTGAAATGCTTCTGGAAAGCATCAAAAAAATGCTGAAAACCGGCGTTATTGTGCAGGCTGCGATAGAGCGTGCTGACCAGCTCGTTATAAGCATGGAGCTCCTCGCCTTTCAAGGCAGGAAAGGGCAAGCTGGCCTGCTGATCAGTCTGAGGGTTTGCGGGAGAGAAGTGATCGTTCAAGGAAAAGGCTCCTTAACCGGCATGACACCGGGCACCAGGGACCGCCTGTTGCGATAACTTCCGGGCACGCAAAAACTGGCGAGATTATTATTGAACCCAAATCTGGGCTTTATTTTCCAATGAGGGAATAACCAAAATATAACCAAATCGTCTTAAAAAAGAAAGCTGAGTGCCAGCAGTCGCACCATATCTGCGGGAAATGCCTAAACCCTCGCGTCCCACTTCCCACCTTGCGGTTTTCAGGTCCCACTTTACGCCCATCTCTTGTCACTCTGACCATCTGCCATAACAATTGCCCGACGGAAACCGATCCGGTCATGCCATAACAAGAGAGATACCGAATGAATACAAAAATGCTTCTGCTGCTGAGCGGCCTTTTGGCGTTAAGCGCCTGCGGTCCAACCGACACGGCCGAGCAGCCATCCACCGACTCCCAGGCCGTTCCGGCGACCCTCAAGCAGGACGACAATGGCCACTACTCGATTTATCGGGAAGGCGATCCCTACTTCATCAGAGGCGCGGGCGGCACCAGTCGCCTGGAGCAACTGGCCGAGGCGGGCGCGAACTCGGTGCGCACCTGGGACACCGATAACGCCGAACGCATTCTCGACGAAGCCCAGGCGCACGGCCTGACGGTCATGCTGGGGCTGCGCATGGGCAAAGAGCGCCACGGCTTTGATTACAGTGACGAAGAGGCGGTAAAAGCACAGAAAGCGCAAATCCGGGAGCAGGTACTGCGCTACAAAGACCATCCCGCCCTGCTCACCTGGGGCATCGGCAACGAGCTGGACCTGTTCTACACCGACACCAACGTCTGGTACGCGGTGGAAGACATCGCCCGGATGATTCGGGAGCTTGACCCGCACCACCTGATCACCACCGTGACCGCCGGCATTGATCAGGAAAAGTCCGACCTGATCCAGGAGCGGGTGCCCAGCATTGATTACCTGAGCATAAACACCTACGGCGAACTCGACACCCTACCCCAGAAGGTGCGGGACGTCGGCTGGCCAGGCGCCTACGCCGTCACCGAATGGGGCCCAACCGGGCACTGGGAAATTGCCAACACCGCCTGGGGTGTCCCCATCGAGCAGACCAGCACCGAAAAAGCCGCCGCCTACCGACAGCGCTATGAATCCGCCATCCTCGCCGACGAGGAAAAAGGGCTGGGTTCCTACGCCTTCCTGTGGGGGCAAAAACAGGAAACCACACCCACCTGGTACGGCCTGTTCCTGGAATCCGGCCACGCCACCGAAGTGGTCGACACCATGCACCACCTGTGGAGCGGCGAATGGCCCGAACACCGCGCGCCGAGCATCCAATCCTTCCGGATCGACGATCAGACGGCCTATGACAGCATTTATCTTCAGCCGGGCGAAACCTACGAGGTCACCCTGAGCGTGACGCATCCGGACAACGAGCCTTTCAACATTCGTTGGGAGTTCCTGCCGGAGAGCACCGACATCAAATCCGGCGGCGACCGGGAGGACCGGCCGGAGAGCGTTCCGGGCCTGATCGTGGAAGACCAGGGCAACGGCACCATGCGCTTCACCGCTCCGGACGCAACTGGTCCCTACCGGCTGTTTGCCTATGTGACCACGGAGCACAACCGGGCCGCCGCCGCCAACGTGCCCTTCTTTGTCGGTAGCGCCGAAGACCACGAGTAACAGACGTTACAGAAGGGTCAATAGGCAGGTATCCGTCCCCGGGCCGGATACCTGCCTACCTTAACAGCGCCGCCAGCACCCGACTGATCAACTCTCCCTGTCGCGAACAACCCGTTTTCTGGAAAATATGCTTGAGATGAGAGCGCACGGTTTCAACACTGCGCCCAAGCTCATCGGCTATTGCCTGCACTTCACGCCCCGCCACCAACCTCTCGCAAACCTGAGCCTCCGCACTGCTCAGATCAAAGTAGCTGGCGATGTGTACCGCGCGGGGAAGAGGCCTGCTATCCGGCTCATAGACCGTTACCAGAGCCCCACCGGCCAATAGCTCGCCACTCTCAATGGGACGTATCACAAAAATCAAAGGGCTTCGCCCCGCCCGTTTGAGAAACAGCGTCTCACTACAATAGTCTTCCTTGCCCATGCTGGATCGGACGACCATCGCCGATGCCCGGAAGAAGGCTCGGTGTACATCCTGTTCGGCAAAGTTAAAACGTTGGTCGCGCACCACCAGGCACCGCTCGCGGTCTATCAGGTCTTTGGCCGCTTTATTGGAGTGCAGCACTGTCGCCAGGCTATCCAGCAAAAAGGTGGCATCCGGAAGAACGTCAATCACCGCGGCCAGAGTGGCATCATCCTGAGTGCGTGCTTCCAGTTGCCGATACAACTGAACCGCCTGCCGGATATGCGGCACCAACCGATCGAGTGAGTCGAGCTCAGACTGCTGATAAGGCCCTTGGGCCACGGTTCGTTGAATGGTCAGTACAATACTATGGGTAGGGGTAGTGTCGACCACCAGCCAGGCCGAGTCGAGCATATCCTGATCATTTTCCCACCGGGAATAATCCTGGTCGGGCCGGAAGTCCGGCAACAGGGGCAAAGCGGACTGAAATAGGCCCGGGGACTGTTTGACCGCCTGATTGGTCACCACATCCTGAGCAATCATGTTGTTTTCCAGATACCAGTCCAGAAACTCCCGGGTCAGGCCGTGATACCAAAGGTGCTCCATACGCAACGGCTGACGCTGAATCACCAGCAACTGCGCCGCACAACCGCCAATGGCGAGAGTCAGCTTTTCGAGAAAAGCATGAAAACCTTCCCGGTCAGTAAGAGAATGATAAAGCGCCTGCAACAGTTCAGGCTCATTTTGCAGCATCACTGCCATGTTATTTACCCTGAAATCACATTTTTATTATTGAACTTGATCCTGACAAACGCTCATCTTACCTTTTTTTCGTCGATCATTGGCTACCAGCTGTGCCACGCTTGCTGGCAATAAACAGCCCCACCCCGCCCAGGATGGCGATAGAGCACACGGCCAACCTCAGCGTCACCGGCTCCGATAAAACGATCACGCCGCCGACCGCCGCCAAAGCGGGGACACTCAACTGGATCGTGGCCGCCGTCGTGGCCCTTAGATGGGGCAGTGCCATATACCAGATCGCATACCCCAGGCCGGAGGCCAACGCGCCCGACGCCACCGCGTAAAGCGCCCCAAGGGGCGCGATCTCCACGCTTGAGTAAAACAACACACTCAATACCACGGCCATCGGCACCGCACGAATGAAGTTTCCCGCCGTTTCATGGGTGGGATCACCGAGGCCGCGCCCGCGCAGGGAGTACACACCCCAGGCAACACCAGCCCCGAGCATCAATAGCGCCCCAGACAGCGGCGGCGCTTCCACCCCCGGCAGCAACAGTGCCGCCAGACCAGCCACCGCCGCCAGAACACCGAGGATCTGACGGCCATTAAGGCGCTCGCCGGACCACACCCCGACACCAATCATGGTCGCCTGAACCGCACCGAACAACACTAACGCGCCCGTGGCGGCGGACAGATCAAGGTAGGCAAATGAAAAGCCCGCCGCATAGGCAAACAGCGCAAACGCCGACAGCCAGCTTCCCCCAACTGCACGTGGCTTACGCCGATAGCTCACCAGGGCAGCAAGGATGGCCGCCCCCGATACAAGGCGTATGGTTGTGAAACTGGCCGCATCGATTTCGCCAGCGGCCAGGGCAACCCGGCAGAGCAGCGAATTGCCCGCGAAGGCCACCATGGCGAGCAGGGAAATGAAGAAAAGTCGAGTGTTGGGCATAGAGCACGCTTACCGGCAGTCAATCTGTGTCGATCAAGGTTACCACCAAAACGTTGCAGCACCTCGCATAAGGGGCGGGCTTGGAGCGTCAACCGCCACCCCGTCTGGATTGACGCAACTGCCATGTGTACCTATACTAAAAAATATACACATTGTGGAGATTAAAATCATGCGAACCAATATTGAAATTGACGACAAACTGATGAGCGATGCGCTTAAAGTCACGGGCTTGAAAACCAAGAAAGAGGCCGTAGAGCAAGGACTTAAGGCCTTGATTAAACTGAAAAAACAGGAAGGCATCAAGCGCTTCAGAGGCAAGCTGGAATGGTCGGGCGATCTGGACGACATGAGGCACGCTTCGTGATCCTTGTGGATTCCAGCGTCTGGATTGACTACTTCATCGGTAACGACTCCGCAGAAGCCGATTTTCTCGACCGCACGTTGGGCAATCGTGCCGTTGCCATCGGCGACTTGATTCTCACGGAAATACTTCAAGGGTTTCGGCACGAAAAGGACTATAAGGTTGCCAAGAAGCTGTTGGAGGAACTTACGGTATTTGATCTTCTCGGAAAAAAGATGGCGATAAAGAGTGCGGATAATTTCCGAAAGCTCCGCAAGAAAGGTATAACGATACGGAAAACCGCGGACGTCATCATTGCGTCGTACTGTATTGAGCACAACCTCCCTTTATTGTTCTCAGATAAGGATTTCCTACCCTTCGTAGAGCACCTGGGATTGCGCAACGCGGCATACACATGACGATTGCAGCTTGCGCGCCCATGGAATTGGGGGGAGGAGCTCCCCGGCGGCCACCCGCCGCGTACTGAAGCGCTCGTTAAATGGCCCTCGGCACACGATCCGAATTAGCCACTGTTTGATTGAGTTTCCGGAGCTTGTTGAGAGAGACTTGAAACTGGCCATTACTCGGTAACCGTTTACCTTTGAACTGCTCCCAAACAAGGGCTCCTGGCCCGTTATAGATTTCTTCGAATGTACCGTCACGCAAGATCTTGATGATGATTGCATGCTGCGGCTGGCTCCGGAATGCAACAGTGTTAGATTGCGTAGCTTTAATCTCAACTTTCACGCCGGTATCGGTGACCGCGTCATAGCCTTCGTTGGACGCTGTCTTCAGCTCAAGATTGTATGCATCGGCCACGAGGCATTCACCCAAACTACCAACCATGTGACCATCGGGGGTAAAATGCCTACCCGGGAACATGGCCTCCAACTCATTAACCGTGGCGTAGAGCTGAGTGACCAAGCTCCGGAATTTATCGTGATCGATCATAGACATTTAACGTCTACCATAAACGGCCGAGTGAAACGAGGTCCGGCGACCGCAGGGAGCGGATTTAATGGCTTTTCTACACGTTGACTTTATACTTGAGGTCATTTGCCTCATCCCCTGTCATACCGCGAAATCCCCATTGATGGGGCTGCTGCTCCTTGATCGTAATTTCAACATCAACAGGCGCCAAGGATAGCTGTGATTCGAGCTCTAAAAACAGCGCCTTGATAAGAGCCTTTTGAGTTTCCGGTTTCCGGCCGGACATCATGTTGATTTCAATGACTGTATAGGCTTCGCTTCTGCCACCAGGGTAATAGAAATCCTCTCGTTCCAGGGGCACAAACCTATGCGCACGCTTATCTTCCGGCATACCCAGAACGGACTTCATGCAGCCATGAATGACATCCGACATCTTGGCCTTTATTGGGTTTAGCTGATCCTTGATACCATAAACAATAATCATGCTATCTCCTTAATACCTGCAACGCAGTTATAACCAGCGCAGTGGACCTGAACCAATTTCACATTCAAAGTGTCCGTCAAAGCGGTGCAGGTTCAGAGCGTCCCACCGTCGAAGGCGGTGATTGGTGCGCTTGGTTATACGCCTTCATTGAACTTCTTCACCAGTAGCTCTAGCGGCATATCGCCTAGCGCTGCAATCCTCTCGTCATACATATACCAAGTGGACAAGTCCTTCGCCGTAGAACCTCTGAACAGTACAACGGCTCCAGTACGGTCATCGTGTTGATGTCTCGGATAGTAATCTGCGCTAGGCCAGGAATCCCCACTTTCATAGTAAATCTCAACGTCAGGGGTTCTTTTGTGGATAGCCTCTACTATCGCGAGTCTTTGGCCTTCTTCTCCATCTGAGTACCTAATAACTGCAATTGCTGAGGCTTCTTGGATCTTTTCCTCGTCGCTTAACGAATTCCAATCACTATAGTCGTGAACGACTTTTGGGGCATCAGAACCATTCATCGATTTTAGGTAAACAGCCAGCGCTATCCCGAAGACGACCAAAGCGGTTGAAAGGCCGGCGCCAAACACTAGACCTCTAATAAACGTTTTTAGCAACTATGCACCTCCTCAAGTAAACGCGGAGCGCAGCGGCGACCCGCCAGAGACGTCCGGCGGCCTACGGTCGAAAACTGACGCGAATGGCTATGATGGCCAACGCAAACCGTGACGGCCAAATCCATTTTTAATTTTTTTGTATAATTGGAGCTCGCTCATGCTCCAGAGGCGCACAGCTTCAACATGCAACTGTTTCTTTGGCAGTGAATTTAATACCTGACACATCAGAATTATGATATTTCCCGAGTTCTGCTGAATCCAACTGACACTGTCCTTGTATCGATCCACTAGCGTTTGGATACTTCCGATATCATCTTGCTTCCCTACTTTCCAACCGCCTTCTCCTACCTGCGTAAGCCAATGTAGAGAGGGTTCTGCTGGGTGCACTACTTGGCACAATTCCGAGTATAGATCCCTAACTGGATAATTCGGGTGATCGATTGCTGCTACATATTTCGCTGCAGTTTCAGCCTTGTGAGCTGGAGGGACAGCCTCTTCTCTCCCAACCTTACGAGCGTGATGGAAATGGATGAGAGCGTTCTCCAGCTCAGTGCTTTGAAATAGCGAATTGTTGAGCTTCCCATTCAGCGCCTCAATGATGCTCGCTGCGGAATCAGCAATTGTTAGTGAAACAGGCTGAAGAGAATACTTGGTGTCTGCGGCAGACTCGAGAAAACCTCGCAAGGCTGCACAGAATGCTAGGTAATTTGGCTGCAACGTGGCATGGACAACGCACGCATCAAACCAGCGAAGATGACGGATTGAGTTAGCAACCGCAGCCCAATGAACCCGATATAGAACTTCTTCCCAATAGATCTTATTCCTCTGGCTTAGCGGGAGAGCCTTATACTGCTCTATATCCATAAAGAAGTATGAGACTCCAGCAGCTTCGCTGACAATATCCCTCAGAATTTTGGGATAAACATCACCTGCCTTTCCGAACAGGTGGGGAGTTACCGTCACAAACTAGCCCTCATAACGCCGCGCTCTGCAGAATTTTCTTCCAACAGCAGCGCTTTGTTAGCCTTCAACATCGGAAAATTCGAATCTACAAAGCCAATCGATACGGTCTTTGAGTCGGTCTAGGTTTACACCATGACCCACCCCTGCCGGCCTGTTAACAACATTTAAAACTGTCTCAGAGTATTGTCTTTCATTGTATCCCAGTTCGTCATTATGAAGTATTTCTTTGTGTCTCAGAATTATCGGCGATTCGGCATTTTTAAATTGATCGCTCTTAGCGGCTATTAGAAGACCTTCGACTAACGCGCATTCAAAACTCTCACCCCTATTTCTCTCTGGCACGACTTCATAAAGGTAATTGATTAGCTCCAACTCACCCCCCTCTCCTGAGACATATTGCTGATATGCGTCTGACTTGAAATGCTTTGAAATGAGCAAGAAAACCAACAATGCAGGGAAAAGATATTCGGTTTCCTTAGCGGTTCTAATTGCAATATTGATACTTGCAAGGAATTGTTCGATTTCTCTCAATGACAGTCGAAGGTTAGTTGCTAGCATTGAAAATACATTTTTTAGATGGTCTTCGTCGTGCCGTAGCTCCCCGTATTTCTTCCTTGGTTGAAAAAATTTGTCTAGTTGTAGCGCAGAAAACAGCGAATCAATATAGCTAGCCTTGTCAGGCTCTTTCAGTTGATACTCAAAATCAATGAAACGGCGAAGGTATCCAACTGAATCGATTCCGCTTCCATAGACGGCTTCAATCGAATGACCTAGCTGCTCTTTGTCGAGTGCTAACACAAAGATCAAACCTTCTGTGTTGAACAAATGCTTGATTCTTTCCAGCAACTCAATTGCATAGTTTGGCCTACATCGATCCAGTTCATCGACAAATATTACGAGCGGCTTACCATCGGATGATTTCTCAATAAAGTTAGTCAAGGCGGCATGGAACTCGTATATTGCTTGTTTTTGTTGTAGGTAGTTGTCGAGTGCATCACCAGCCAATGACCCGGCTGCTTTCATCATCTCATCTTCAATTAATTTATCAGCATCAACTATTCCCGCAGTGCCAATTCGAACCAATGCGGGAACTCCTCGTTTTGCAATTTGTTTTCCGGCAGCTTTGGTTTTCTCCCATGCCTCGTTTGCTTTTTCATTGGCACCAATGAGAGCCTTTAGCCCCTCATTCATCTCACCTAAGAAAGAGACCAGTGGATCATCCGAAAAATCGGTCTCCCAAGCATTGAAGTATAGAGAAGGACAAGTATCCTCCTTAAGGTGGTTCTCCCACAGTCGAATAAAAGTTGTCTTCCCCGTCCCCCATCGCGAATCAATTGCTATCACGGCTGGGGAGTTTACGTTTGATACTAGTAAGGACAGATTAACTATTTCTTCCTTTCTACCCAAAAGATCATATTTGAAAGGATCGCTTGGCTCAATTCGTATTGGGTTTAGTTTTAACTTCAAAACACTCATCCCTTTGTGAGGTTAACGCCGGTAACACCGGAGTATTTTTGAGAAGGCAGCGCCGGAACAAAAATACTTCCGGTGATTACCTTTGTTAGCGTTCGCCCGTTTCATTTACTGATTCTATAATCTCTTTGATACGCAAAGCGCGTTCGAAGTACGACTTGAAAGCCCGATGTAACCGTCCTGCCCACACCTCACTTTCCGCCATCTCTAAGAATGTCATGAGCTTTGGCCCCAGCGGATCATCTTGATAGTGAAAAATAGCGTTTCGAAATCGCCTCAACCCATTGACCATTTGATCATTAGAAAGAAGTTCATCTATCTGTGAATCTTCAATTTTCAACTCTCTGTAGCCCTCAACCACCACATAAAGCAAAGAGTACCAAGTGGCGATCCTTAGGAATGCTGAATGCATTTCGGCTTGAGCTACTAGCTCTTCCGGACAGCCATCTGGTAAGCCCGTAGCCACAGGAGGGCCAACGACCACTTTGACAGAATCGGCCGTACACCAATGTTTGTGAAGAGCAACAAGTTCTTTCATATTTCGCTAACATTTTAACATTGAGCCAGCACGCTTCCCGGTCAAAGCCGCTAACTCATTGATATTAGTGAATTGTCTGAAACTTTAGCACAGATCGGCCAGACGGAAAGCGTGCCGGCTCGGTTTTGTCCCCGGTGTCGCCTGTTATCTACCGACTTAATATCAGTAACTCATTGATTTAATTTGTTTTTTTTATTTTCGTCGGTGAGAAAGCGTGCACTGTAAAGACGTGGCGAACGCCAATTTTCAGAGTACTCGCCAATATACTGTATAAGTCGATCATTTTTTGATCAACAAATAGTCTTGGGAATTACTTCGAGTTTTCGGCTAGAGGGGCATCAGAAAACCCGGCGCCCGAAGGCGCCGGAAGACGATGGGGATCAGGTGAGTTCGTATCGGTCCATAATATCCCGGACCAGCCCGCTGCGCACAATGTCGGCTCGTTCGAATTGGTGGATATACACATTGGGTAGATCGCCGAGCCGGTTCACGGCATCCGCCAGGCCGTTGTGTCCGCGAATATCGCTTTGTTCGATATCCCCGTTGATGACCACTTTACAGCCTTCGCCGATGCGGGTCAGGAACATCTTCATCTGTGCGGGTGAGGTGTTCTGGGCTTCATCGAGAATGACGAAGGTCCGGTTGTTGAAGGTTTTACCGCGCATAAACGCCAGGGGCGCGGCGACGATTCGACCGTGGCGCAGGCAGTAGTCTACGGTACCGGCGCCGAGTCGTTCGGCGAGGATTTCACGAAACGCGTCGATGTAAACCGAGAACTTTTCATCCAGGGCGCCGGGCAGGAAGCCCAGTTGTTCCCCCGCTTCCACGGCGGGCCGCGTGAGGATGATCCGCTCAATTCGCCCGGACTCCAGCGCTTCGGCGGCAATGGCACCGGCGCAGTAGCTCTTGCCCGTACCGGCAGGGCCGATACCGAAGGTCAGATGGTAGCGCTGGATAGCGTCGATGTAGTCTTGCTGGGCGGTGGTGTAGGCGGTGAGGGGTTTGTTGGCGCGGGGTGGAGCGTAAGCGGTCTGCAGTTGTCGGGAGGCATTGATTTCGACGATGTTGCCGTTGGGGGGTGCCCGGTGTCGGCCGCGGTCGTCTTGGTGGAACCGCTCTTCAGCGGCGTGGTTCTGATGTCTTTTGCGCTTCGCGTGAGATCGTTTCGCCATGGATAAATCCCCATCAGGTTCCAGGTGAACAGGGACAACTCGGGCTGGCAACGCTACGGATGGCCAAGGCCCCGGCCCTGTAAGACTCAAAAGGTAACGCGATTTTCGGGGTGACAGAGGCGCCCCGACATGTTCTGTTGGCAGGCTCCTCCTCTTGGCAGGTGGGTGACAAACGCACTGGTGAATCAGCGCTTACCAAAAATAGTAGGTGCTTTTTATCGAAGGGTCAATGCTTTTGATGCAGCGAACCGGAAAAGACAAAGCGGGAGGGGGATTTTGCCGGGCGCGTCGGGCGCCCGGCAAAAGGGTTTTACATGGATGACACGATGGAGATCATAACGCCCGCGGCCACGGCGGAACCGATCACCCCGGCGACGTTCGGCCCCATGGCGTGCATGAGCAGGTAGTTGTGAGGATCGGACTCGAGCCCGATTTTGTTGGACACCCGCGCAGCCATGGGCACGGCGGATACACCGGCGGAACCGATCAGCGGGTTGATCTTGTGGCGGACAAACAGGTTCATGAACTTGGCCACCAGAACCCCCATTGCCGTACCAATGGCAAAGGCAACGATACCCAGCAGCAGGATGCCCAGCGTTTTGGTATCCAGGAAGGCGGAAGCGGCCAGTTTGGAGCCCACGGCCAGGCCCAGGAAAATGGTGGTGATGTTGATCAGGGCATTCTGGGCGGTATCGCTCAGACGCTCCACCACGCCACATTCGCGCATCAGGTTACCGAAGCAGAACATACCCAGCAGCGGTGCGGCCGAGGGCAGGAACAGCGCCACAAGAATCAGCAGAATCACCGGGAAGGCAATCTTTTCCAGGCGGCTGACCGGACGCAGTTGTTCCATTTTGATCTGCCGCTCGGACTCGGTGGTCAGCGCGCGCATGATCGGCGGCTGGATCAGGGGCACAAGCGCCATATAAGAGTAGGCCGCAACGGCGATGGCACCCAGCAGGTCTGGCGCCAGAATGCTGGACACGTAGATGGCGGTCGGACCGTCCGCACCACCGATGATCCCGATGGCAGCGGCATCGGCAATGGAGAAGTCCATCAGGCCTGTAACAGACAGGCCAACCGCCCCCATTACGGTCGCAAAAATACCGAACTGGGCGGCCGCGCCGAGAAACAGGGTTTTCGGATTGGCGAGCAACGGACCGAAATCGGTCATGGCACCCACACCCATGAAAATGACCAGCGGCGCAACGCCGGAACCGATAGCCACTTGATAGAAGTTGTAGATCATGCCATTGGTGTAGCCGTAGTCCAAGGCCACCTTGTGTGCGGCCGCCAGCTCAGAGGCCGAAGCGGTTTTGTACAGCGCCATCAGCTCTTCCGCCGAAGTGCTGGCGGCAACGCCGAAGACTTCGGCAAGATCCGCGAGCACTTTCACGCCGCCCACATCAATGGCCTGCTGGGTCGCGGACATGGCGAGCCCCGCACCGGGGATGTTGGCCATGATGCAGCCAAAGCCGATCGGCACCAGCAGCAGCGGCTCAAATCCTTTGCGGATGGCCAGGAACAGCAGCAAAAGCCCCACCAGAATCATGGTGAAGGTGCCCCACTCCATCTGGTTGATGCCCGATTCCTGCCACAATCGAATAAAATTCTGCATAAAACGTTCTCAACAGTGTTGCTGGAAGTAGTGGTCCAGGCGGTTCGCGATTACGCCAGATCCAGAAGCGGATCGCCGGATGTCACCGCGTCTCCGGCCTGCACATGCACGCTGGTCACGGTACCGGCACGGGGCGCGGCCACTTCGGATTCCATTTTCATGGCTTCCAGAATCAGCAGGGTATCGCCCTCTTCCACCTGGTCACCGGGCTTGACCATGAGTTTCACGATGTTGCCGCCCAGCGGAGCGGGAACCGGCTCACCTTCGCCGGCGGGTGCGGCTTCTGCACCACCGCTGGAGGCACTGCCGCCCACCGGGGCCAGGCCTGTCACATCACCACCGTCGCTGACGGTCACAGTGTATTTCTGGCCTTCCACGTCGACGGTGTACACCTCTTCACCACTGTCGGTGGTCACCGCACTGCCCTCTTTACCGGTCGGTGCCGGTTCAAAGGCGTCGGGTTTGCCACGGTTCTCCAGGAATTTCAGACCAACCTGAGGGAACAGGGCATAAGTGAGCACATCGTCAATGCGGCCTTCGCCCTCGGTGAGGCTGATGCCTTTTTCTTTGGCCACTTCTTCAAGCTCTTTGGCCAGGCGATCCATTTCCGGCTCCAGCTTATCCGCCGGGCGACAGGTGATCGGCTCACCACCGTCGAGGACGCGCTGTTGCAGCTCTTTGTTGACGTCCGCCGGCGTAGCGCCGTACTCGCCTTTGAGCACACCTTCGGTTTCTTTGGTGATGGTTTTGTAGCGCTCACCGGTGAGCACGTTCATCACCGCCTGGGTGCCGACAATCTGTGAGGTCGGGGTCACCAGCGGGATGTAGCCGAGGTCCTTGCGCACGCGGGGAATTTCTTCCAGCACCGCGTCGAATTTGTCTTCCGCGTTCTGCTCACGCAGCTGATTTTCCATGTTGGTCAGCATGCCGCCGGGCACCTGAGCAATCAGGATGCGCGAGTCGACGCCCTTGAGAGAGCCTTCGAACTTGGCGTATTTGCGGCGCACGTCGCGGAAGTAGGAGGCGATTTCTTCGAGCAGTTCCAGGTTCAGCCCGGTATCCCGATCGGTGCCTTCCAGGATCGACACCATGGTCTCGGTGGGGCTGTGACCGTAGGTCATGGACATGGAGGAAATGGCGGTATCGATATTGTCGATGCCCGCCTCCACGCACTTGAGGTTGGTGGCGTGGGCCAGGCCGGTGGTGGCGTGGCTCTGCATGTGAATCGGGATGGAACAGCTTTCTTTCAGGCGGGTCACCAGCTCGTACCCCACATAGGGCTTGAGCAGGCCGGCCATGTCTTTGATGGCAATGGAGTCAGCGCCCATGTCTTCAATGCGCTTGGCCAGATCCACCCACAACTCGATGTCGTGCACCGGGCTGATGGTGTAGGAGATGGTGCCCTGAGCGTGCTTGCCCTGCTTCTTGACCGCTTTCATGGCGGTTTCGATGTTGCGCATGTCGTTCATGGCATCGAACACGCGGAACACGTCCACGCCATTGGTGGCGGCGCGCTCGACAAACTTGTCCACTACGTCATCGGCGTAGTGGCGATAGCCGAGAATGTTCTGCCCGCGCAGCAACATCTGCATGCGGGTTTTGGGCATGGCCTTTTTGAGCTCGCGAATGCGCTCCCAGGGGTCTTCGCCCAGGTAGCGGATACAGGCGTCGAAAGTCGCTCCACCCCAGGTTTCCAGAGACCAGAAACCCACTTGATCCAGTTTCTCGGCAATGGGCAGCATGTCGTCGAGGCGCATCCGGGTGGCCAGCAGGGACTGATGGGCATCCCGCAGTACCAGCTCCGTAATGCCCAACGGCTTTTTAGCATCGCTCATGGCGTTGTACCTTTCTCACAGTTAGCGTTCGCGGAACCATCGGCTATCGGCGACGGGCGCGATGTTGCTCAATGGCGGCCTTGATTGCGGCCAGGGTTTTGTCATCGACCTTGCCCGCGGCGGGGCGGGCGGCGCTGGAGGGTTTGCGGCTGCGGGGCTCCAGAGGCGCTTGGGACTCGGGGAACCAACGGTTGATGCTGCCACTCATAAGCACCATGGCAATCACCAGCAGCGTCAAAAACACCACGACGGACCCCATGCCATACAGCATCAGGTCTACGCCTTGTTGCATCAGTGTGTCACTCATATCGGGCACCCTGTGTACGATAAGTCATTGGCTACAGCGGAACGTATCCGCGCGGGGCCACCTCGGTCCGGTGGAGCGAGGCGCGCCAATGTAGCTTGATTCCCAAAATGTGGCAACTGCGTCACATTTTTTGCCCTTGGTAGTGGCTCGAGGAGCTTTTGCCAAGCGCAAAACGGCCGGCCATTTTCTCTTATCTTTCATAAACTTACAACTTCTGGCTGCAATTGAGCCGGGATTGGGCCTGCAATGGCAACCAGATGCCGTTAAAATGGCCGCCTTTTCCACACCGGGAGTTCGGCCCAGTCATGCAATTGTTTCTCGCCCCGATGGAGGGCGTCGTCGATTATCAGGTTCGGGACCTGCTCAGCGCGCTGGGCGGGCTGGATGGCTGTGTCACCGAGTTTATCCGGGTGACCGACAGCAGCCTGCCCCGGCGGGTGTTCCTGCGCTACGCCCCGGAGATCGAGCAACACTGCCTGACCCCCAGCGGCACCCCGGTGAAGGTTCAGCTATTGGGCGGGCAGCCAGAGCCGGTGGCCCGCAATGCCCAGCGCGCGGTGGCCGCTGGCGCTACGGCCATTGATCTGAATTTCGGTTGCCCGGCCAAAACCGTGAACAAAAGTGACGGCGGAGCCTGCCTGCTGCGCGAACCGGAGCGGGTGCACGCCATTGTGGCCGCGGTGCGCAACGCGCTGCCCGACACCGTGCCGGTCAGCGCCAAAATCCGGCTCGGTTTTGACGATGCCAGCCGCTATCTCGATAACGCCCTGGCGGTTTACGAGGCNGGNGCCAACGAGCTGACCGTGCANGCGCGNACCAAGCGCGACGGCTACCGACCGCCNGCCTANTGGGAGTACATTGCNCGNATTCGGGAGGCGGTGGCNATGCCGGTGATCGCCAANGGGGANATCTGGANCCCGGAGGATTTTGAGCGCTGCCGNGCNGNGACCGGCTGCGACCGGTTTATGCTCGGGCGGGGATTACTGGCGCGGCCGGACCTGGCGCGGGCCATCAAGGCGCAGGTGGCGGGGNAAGAGTACACCCCCATGCCCTGGCGCGAGGTCTGNCAGATGCTGCACCGGTATTACCGGATGAGCCANCCTCACTGGGGNACCAAAAACGCCTCCAAGTACTGCGGCAATCGNATCAAGCAGTGGNTGATGTACTTGCAGCGCCAGTACCCGGANGCNGCCACGTTTTTTGANCAGATCAAACGCGAGCGGGAGCCGNCGCGCTTTGAGGCCGCCTTTCGCCAGGCGGCCTGAGCCANCGGNTTACTCGACTTTNTTGCGCTCNTCCAGACGGGGCTCGGCCACGCTGATAAAGCGCCCCTGTTCATCCAGGCCAATGGCCTGGGTGGAGCCATAATCGCCCAGTCGACGCAATTNATGCCCTTTTTCNTCCAGCGCGGTGCGCAGCGGAGTAATCAGGGTTTTCTCCACGAACAACTGATTGGGCCGCCACTGGTGNTGGATGCGGTCCATCACCAGCGCATCCTCCAGCGGCATGCCCAGATCGATGTGATTCACCAGCGCCTGCACCACCTGGGTAATAATGGTGGGGCCACCCGCCGCTCCCAGTGTCAGTACCGGCTTGCCATCGCGGGTCACCACCGTGGGGCTCATGCTGGACAGCGGCCGNTTNCCCGGGGCAATACTGTTGGCTTCCGCCCCCAACAGNCCNTAGGCATTGGGTTCGCCGGGCTGGGCCGAGAAGTCATCCATCTGNTTGTTCAGAATCACCCCGGTGCCCGGCACCACCACCTTGGAGCCGAAGTTGGTATTCACTGTGGCGGTAATGGCCANCCAGTTGCCATCCTGATCCGCCGTGGCGATATGGGTGGTGTGTTTGCCGAACAGCTCCTCCNGGGATTTGGGGGGCGTGCTGTGGCCNGTNACNTCGGCCACTGATTTCAATGACAGCCGCTCCCGCAGTTTGTCCGCATAGCGTTCACTGATCAGGCCTTTGGGCACAGACGCAAACGCCGGGTCGCCCAGCCAATAGGCGCGGTCGGCAAANGCCAGGCGCATGACTTCCGCCAGCAGGTGGTAGCGGTCCGCTTCTGAGAGCGCATCGACNTCAAANCCTTCGAGAATATTGAGCATCTGGGCCACATGCACACCGCCGGANCTGGGCGGNGGGAAGCCGTAAANCCGNTAACCNCGATAGTCGCTGACCACCGGCTTGCGGCGTAGCAGCTCGTAGTTCGCAAAGTCCTCCCGNGTCACGATGCCACCGTGCTCGGCCATCCAGTCGCCGACGGCTTTGGCAAAGCCACCGCCGTAAAAGTACTCGGGGCCCTCGCTGGCAATCGCACGATAGGTGCGGGCCAGATCGGGTTGGCGGATNCGGTGCCCCACCGGCCAGGGCTTACCTTCGGGGGTCAGGAAAATGGCGGCCGAGCCGGGGTACTCCAGAAGGTCCTCCGNGTGNCGCGCCAGGCGGCGGGCAAAAATGCCATCGATGGCGAAACCCTCGTCNGCGAGGGTCGCGGCCGCNTCCAGGTGCGTGGCAAAGCGGGCCTTACCGCCTTTNTTCATCATGTAATCGTAAGCGGCCACGGCGCCGGGAATCCCCACCGCGAGAGGGCCTTTTTTGCTCAGCTCGGGCCGATAGTCGCCATCGCGCACGTACATAGTGCGATGGGCTTTACCCGGGGCCATTTCCCGGCCGTCGATGGCCTCCACCCGACCGTCGGCCCAGTGCACCANGGCAAAAATTCCNCCACCGATGCCGGAGTTGTGGCCGTCCACCACCCCCAGAGTCAAGGCGGCGGCCACGGCGGCGTCNATCGCGTTGCCGCCCTCGGCGTAGGCCTTCATGGCCGCCTCGGTGGCTCTCGGCTGAACGGTGGCGACGGCCCCGCGACCGTCGGGGGTCACCGCGGCATAATCATCGGCCCGGACCAGGGCTGCCAAGGCGCTGGTGAGCAGTACCGCACTGACCCACAAGCCCTTTTTCAGTGAGCGCTGAAACATAGTGAAAATNGAATCCTGTGTTATNCAANNAGTGATAAAAGTAGTGCGAAGACTAGCATTGTGGGCCNGNAAAAACAGCANACCCCGCGTTGTGCGGGGTTTGTGTTGTGAGGGAGCGGTCACTGTGTCAGAACCAGAAGCTGTCACTGCGCCGTCCTTCGATATTCATTCCACCGATCAATTTGCCTCGGGTAATGACCCGGTGTTGAACCCAGCAAAACTGCAATAAACGGCGCATAAACATCTCCGGTTACGTCTGTCGGTCAATCGCGCAGCCATAAAAAAACCCACCGCCCCCTGGGCGTGATAATCGCCTGGGGATCAAGGTGGGTTTTTATTCGAATGCGTTGTTGGGTGACATTATACGGAAAGCCCACAGGGCCTGCCACCCAACANGCCGNTACTGGCGCTCNCTCAANACCTCCAATGCGCCGGAAACATAGACCAGCGGTGCGTTCCAGTTGATGGTGATTTCGTTGGACGCATAGCTNCACCAGTGATCCAGATAGGATTTGGCGGGCTTGTCCGACGGATAAGCGACCGGACAGTCACCGGCGTCCTGCTGGCCGCTGTGAGGGCCACCGGCCAGGAAGCCCGGAACCGGCGCAACAACAGTATCGGCCTCGGAGGGACGATGATGNATGTGTAGCGGCGTGCGCGTACCAAAACCGGTCACGTAGGAATAGCCGGTGGGATTGCGCCCCAGAACATAATCCATCAGGGACTGCGCCACCTGCAGATTTTCGGGATTGTCGCTCAACTGGTGGGCAGTCAACANCATCATCGCCATATTCATGGCCACGCCGTTGCTGCCCCAGACGAAGTCCTGTGCGCGCATGGGAACNCCGGAGGCCGATGCCCGCCACTCATCGCGCAGNTGCTGCGCCAAACCNGCCACCNTGTCCTTNACCNGCGCCTGCAGCGCCTCGGGAACCTGTTCCAGGTGGTGCGCCATGGACATCCAGGGTTGACCGACGGCATCGGCCCAGTTCGGCACCTCAATGGCGGCCTCGGCCAATTCGACCTCGTCCCAGTAACGCTGATCACCGGTGGTCAGGGCCAGCTCTACCGCGGCCCAGACAAACTCGTCCGAGAATTCATCATCGCCGTACTCGCCGGTACGTACATCCTCCGGATTGCGATAGATGACATCGGGGTTGGCTTTGGCCCAATCCCAGGCGGCCTTCGCCGCCGAGAGTGCCTGCTCGGAGAAGCCCGGGTATTCGGCCTCGTAGTCGGCGTATACGCGNCTGGCCACCGCCATGGTGGCGGCAAAGTTGAGCGCCGCCGCCGTGCCTTTCTGAACCATATAGCGNGGCTCGGTGGCCTCGTGAGGCATTACTGCACCAGAGAAGTTCAGGGTGGTCAGCTTGTGGTACACACCGCCGTCNTGCGGATCCTGCATGGTGAGCATCCAGCTCAGGTTCCACATGGACTCATCCAGCAGATCGGGGACGGCGTTGCCACTTTCCGGGATATTCAGGTCACGATCGCGATAGAACGCCGGGAAGTGCTCATAGGCGGCCANCAGGGTATAGGTGCTGATGCCCGAGTTGACGATGTACTTGTTGTAGTCGCCCGCGTCGTACCAGCCTTTGGGGCTGCTCAGCTCGGTGCCTTCCGGGCGCGCTTCAGAGGCTGCCGAGCTGTGAATGGCGACACTGTCGTCGGNGTGGCCCATGGGGCGCGCATAGTCTCCGGCGTGCTCGGCGAGAAGCTCCGTGCTGGCACGGTTAAAGTAATAGGCTTTGATGACGGCATCATTCAGCTCGCCGTATACCGCATCGCGGATTTCCAGCGGGGCCGAATCGGCCAGGCCTTCGACCCGCACCACATAGCGGCCGGGCGCCTCAACGTCAGAGAAGTCGGCCAGCTGAACCGTCTCGCCGGAGACCGGCCAGACTTTCGCCTCCCCCANCTCACTCTGGTAAACCACCTGCCCGTTGGCGGTATTCACCAGCGCAAAATCCNCNGCNGCTCCGGCCGGTACGGNGGCCACTTTCGCGGCGNGCGGNTANAAACCAAGCTGATTGACCTGAATGGCTGACGACGCGTCCGGCTCAGTTGGAGTATCTGTTTGTGCGGGATCTGACTGACAGGCGATCANNGTACTGACCAGCGCCGATAGCGCCAGCATGCGATAGACAGTGTGGGACATGGAAACACCTCATGGGCTTTTATTGGTTATGGTTTTGGNTATCGACCGATGCCACAGCCCCGGACAGACCGCTCAGCCTGTTATGGTTCCAAGGACTGTTAGCCCGGTAAGAATACCCTATTCCATTTCGCCCGTCAGGATCGACTCAGAGGTTTAACACTTTCTTTACGAAGGGGATGGTCAGTTTGCGCTGCTCGGCCAGCGAGGCATGATCCAGCCGCTGCAGGTAACAGAACAGCTCGTTCATGTCCCGGGGCACCCGCTGCAGAATATAGTGAGCCACGTCCTCGCTCAGCTCCAGNCCCCGGGCCCGGGCCCGATGGCGNAGGGCGTTCTGCTTGTCTTCATCGCTCAACGCCTGCACCTGGCAGGTAACGCCCCACTGCAGGCGCGAGCGCAGGTCCGGCAGCGCCACGGGNAGCTCCTGGGGCCCNTGCACGGCGGCCACCAGCAGATGCTTTTGGGCATCGCGTAGNCGGTTNAANAGATGAAACAGGGCCTCTTCCCAGTCGGGCTTGCCGGCAATCACTTCCAGCCCGTCGAGACAGACCAGATCCAGGTACTCCAGCCCTTCCAGCAANTCGTGGGGCGCAAAACCCACCAGCTCCCGTAGCGGGAGGTACTGAATGCTCAGGCCCGCGTCTTGCGCTTCGTGCCCCGCCGCCTGCAGCAGGTGGGTGAGCCCGACGCCCGGNTGCCCCCAGAGATAGATGAAAGGCTCCCCCTGGCCGCCTGCCTGCGCTTTCAGCAACGCCAGGGTGCGGGCGTTGGTCGCCCCTTCCGGGGCGTAGAAGTTATCAAAGGTGGCGTCGTCGTTAAGACTGACGCTCAGTGAAAGCTGTTGAGGCGTGGGCATGGCCTTGNTTGATTCTCTTTTGTNGNTGCCGGNACGGCGGTTATTGCCAGGTNTANACCANNGGGTTGGCCTGNGTCCCCNCGGGCATGAAGCGGCTNCCGGTCAGGCTGACCCGNTTNCTGTCGGCGGATGGCACNAGCCGGCCGTCGCGTTCCAGCGTNCCCAGCAGTCGCGCCTGTTCNCCCTCGGTCACCAACCGCAGGGTNAACACNCCCGGGCGAAGCGATACCAGCTCGGCNCGNCGCACCANCGCCAGGTCTTCCAGGTAGCGCTCGACCGNCTTGTAATCGCCAAAACCGTCGATGCCGCCGACTTCCATCAACACTGCATCCGGCCCCTCTTCCCGGGGNACAATGGCATAGAGNCCGGCAAAGTGATTGGCGGTTTCGTCAATCGCCTCCGCCAGCAGCCCGTTCACCGAGTCATTTCGNAGGTAGAAGGTGGGGTTGCCCAGGTCGTGATACAACTGCCAGTCGGAGCGCCACTGTCCGGCGGAGGTTTCGCTGTAGCGGCCCACCAGAATCGCCTCNGCGTCGTAACGCTGCGATGCTTTGCGAATGGTTTCCTCATCCAGAGACCAGAGTTCACGAGCGGACACCGCCAGACGGTCTTCCAGGTCATCCAGGGGCATGACCAGCGGCAAGCCTCGAGTTTCGGCGCGCGCCCTGAGCCAGTCGCGTTCTTCTGAGTNGGACACCCGNTGTAAGCCATCGCTGTCGCGACGCACCATCCAGACCAGCACGGCCGGCCGGTTGGCGGGCCAGAGGGACAGGCTCGCCGAGCGCAACAGCCGCTCCACTTCCGGCGCCGAGAATTTCATCATCAGGCGGCTGGCCGGACGCTCCTCGCCGTNGACNTCCAGAGTCTCATCGGTAGAAACGTAGTTGAACTCATAGATGAAGTCCTCGGCCCGGGACAGCGCCTCCCGCACGGCGGGATGATCACTGGCCCCGGGGTCACCGGAGACCCTCNCCATCAGTTGCTCCAGCCCGTCCCGCGCCCCGCGGCGGCGNTCGGNGGCGGACTGGGAGGCCACCAACACATCCGCGCTGTACAGGTCCACAACCTGCTCCGCCTGGGTCGGAACTGCAAACCCGCCGAGCGTCAGGCCGATGACCAGTGCCCGGAGTCCTATCTGCCAAACTGCCAATAATCGCCTCAAGATTTCGCCTCTGTCTACTCGTTGTCGGGTTACAGCTGTCGCTCGGGTTGGCGGGTAAAAGCCCGCATTGTAGCAGGCTGTCAAAATGGCGAAAGGTTCCCGTGGGTTCGGAAACCGGCACTCGCTCGCATTTCGACCATAAACTGATAGAATACGCGCCCATCGATTCGGAAACTTCCCGTCCAGCGCGGCAGCACGCTGCCGTCGTCCCGACAGCACATCAAGAGCACAGCCCATTCATGACTGAAAAACACACGCAACCGTCACTGAGTTACAAAGATGCCGGCGTCGATATCGACGCGGGTGAAGCCCTGGTAGACCGCATTAAAGGTGTNGCCAAACGCACCAGCCGCCCCGANGTCATGGGNGGGNTNGGTGGNTTTGGCGCCCTGTGCGANCTGCCNAAAGGCTACCGCGAGCCGGTGNTGGTNTCNGGAACCGACGGGGTGGGCACCAAGCTGCGCCTGGCCATGAACCTCCAGCGCCACGACACNATTGGCATCGATCTGGTCGCCATGTGTGTGAACGANCTGGTGGTGGCNGGGGCGGAACCGCTGTTTTTCCTGGANTACTANGCCACGGGCAAGCTGAACGTGGATGTGGCGGCGGATGTGGTCACCGGNATTGGTGCCGGCTGTGAACAGGCCGGCTGCGCTCTGGTCGGGGGCGAGACGGCGGAAATGCCGGGCATGTACGAAGGCGACGACTANGACCTGGCGGGCTTTTGCGTCGGNGTGGTGGAGAANTCNGAAATCATNGATGGCTCNAAAGTGGCCGCCGGTGACACCCTGATTGGTCTGGCCTCCAGCGGACCGCACTCCAACGGCTACTCCCTGATTCGCAAAATCATTGAAGTGAGCGACGCCGACCTGACTCAGGACTGCGANGGTCAGCCNCTNAGNGAAGCNCTGATGGCGCCCACCCGCATTTATGTCAAATCGCTGCTCAAACTGATCCGCGAACTGGATGTCCACGCCCTCTCCCACATTACCGGNGGCGGNCTGCTGGAGAANATCCCCCGGGTACTGCCCGCCAACAGCAAGGCGGTGATCGACACCCAGAGCTGGCAGNTGCCCGCNGTTTTCCGCTGGNTGCAGCAGGCCGGCGGCGTGGCGCCCCGGGAAATGTACCGCACCTTCAACTGCGGCGTGGGCATGGTGATTGCCCTGCCGAAGGCCCAGGAAGCCGACGCCCTGGCCNTGCTCAANGCNGCNGGCGAAGANGCCTTTGTGGTCGGACANATTGCCGAGGCGCAGGAGGGCGAAGCCCGCGTTGAGTTGACCTCNTTAGAGGGGAGCGACGCTTGAGTTCANCCCAACCGACCCGGGTCGTGGTGCTGATCAGCGGCAGCGGCTCNAACCTGCAAGCCCTGATTGACGGCCANCNGCGCGGCCAACTNCCGATCGATATTGTCGCGGTCATCAGCAACCGGCCCGCCGTGCGCGGGCTGCTGAGGGCCGAACANGCGGGCATTCCCGCCNAAGTACTTGATCATACCCGGTACGACTCCCGCGAAGCCTTTGACACCGCGTTACAGGAATGCATTGACCACTACCGACCGGAACTGGTGGTTCTGGCCGGCTTCATGCGTATTTTGACGCCCACCTTTACCNGCCACTATGAAGGTCGGATGCTCAACATCCACCCCTCACTGCTGCCCAAGTACCAGGGCCTGCACACCCACCAACGAGCGCTGGANGCCGGTGAGAGCGANCACGGGGTCACGGTGCACTTTGTGACCGCCGAGCTCGATGGCGGCCCACCCGCCGTCCAGGCGCGCGTGCCGGTGCTCCCGGGCGANGACGCCGAGTCACTCGCGGCGCGGGTTCAGAGCCAGGAACACGTCATTTACCCCCTGGCGGTGNAGTGGTTTGCCGAGGGGCGATTGCGCATGGAATCCGGCCGGGCGTTATTGAATAACGAACCTTTAGGGCCAAATGGGTATCTAATGGACACAACCCAGTCTTAAACAGGACGTACAGGAGCCTTTTATGCCCCTCAAGCACGTATTGCTGCGCACCCTAGCCACCGTCGGNTTGACCGCCCTGCTCGCCGCGAGCGTCAGTGCGGAAATGCCCAAAAGCTTTGAAAACGAGTACTCCACCCGTATTTTCGGCATCAAGGTCACCGTTACCCACAAGCTGACGGACCTCGAAGATGGCGGCCAGCAGCTGCGCTTCGAGGCGGACTCCTGGATCGGCAATATTGAGGAAATCTCCCAGTTTGACTGGGTAGACGGCGTGGTTCAGCCCCGCAAATACTTCTACAAGCGCCGCGGTCTGGGCCGCGACCGGGATGCCGAGCTGACCTTCAACTGGGACAAGGAGCGGGTGATCAATGATGTCCAGGGTAAAAGCTGGGCCATGGATATCCGCAAGCNTGTCCAGGACAAGCTGAGCTACCAGATTCAGCTCCAGAAAGACCTGATCGAGGGCCGAAACAACCTGAAGTACGCCATTGCCGATGGCGGCCAGATGAAGGAATACCGGTTTGAAATTGTCGCCGAAGAGCGACTGGATACCCCCATGGGTGAGGTGGATACCGTCAAAGTCATGCGCAGCCGCGACGATGACGATCGGGTCACCTACGCCTGGCTGGCGCCCAAATGGGACTATTTGCTGGTGCGTCTGGAGCAGCAGGAAGACGGTGATTCACACACGATTGACATCGATAAAGCCCGAGTTAACGGCAAAAACATCGAATCCTTCTGAATCTTCGAACATTTTTGGGCGTCCGGCGGTTGTATTCTGCCGCCACCGTCCCCATCAACGTTTAACGCGTTTTCATTCACCCGCAACCAATAGGTTAATTTATGAGCATTTCCAACAACAGCGTCGTCAGCTTTCACTACACCCTGACCGACAGTGAAGGCAAGCAGCTGGACCAGTCCAATGACGAGCGTGGTCCGCTGGTTTACCTGCACGGCGCTGGCAACATCATCCCCGGCCTGGAAAAGCAGCTGGAAGGCAAGAGCGTGGGTGACAAACTGACCGCCCAGGTACCGGCCGCCGAAGCTTACGGCGAGCGCAGCGACAACCTGATCCAGGAGCTGCCGGCCAACATGTTTACCGGCGTTGAGAAAGTGGAAGTGGGCATGGAGTTTCAGGCCCAGACCGAGCAGGGCACCCAGATCGTACGCGTAGCGGCCGTTGAAGGTGACACCGTCACTATCGATGCCAACCACCCGCTGGCCGGCGTTGACCTGAACTTTGACGTGGAAGTCACCGATGTGCGTGACGCCACCGAAGAAGAGATCTCCCACGGCCACGTGCACGGCCCGGAAGGTCACGAGCACTAAGCGCCCAGCGCTTGCTGCCGGGGTGCACACCGCGCACCCCACGAAAAAGCCCCTGACGCCAGGCGTTCAGGGGCTTTTTGCTGTCTGCAACGGCGTAAATGACGCCGTCACACCACCTTGATATGCCAGGGCTCGAAACGCACCCCGTAGTGGTTGTCCTTGGTGTAGCGGATCTGTACGTAGCCCAGGTCCTGCATCCGCTTGAATTCGTCGGTTTCGGCAAACTTGTCGGTAAAGTTGGAGTACCCCCAGCCCACGCGGCCCACATCGAAGTCACCGATCCCGTGGTAGCTGTGGCCCGGTGGCGCCAGTGAGCGCGAAGCCTTGGACAGGTTGTAATTGGACTCAAGGCACTTGGCCACAAACAGGTGCATCTGCTTGACGTTGCCACGAACCCCGGAAGTCAGGATGACACTGTCCCCGATATCCCGGCGCAGTTTGTCGTAATAGGCCGCCGAATCGCCCCGCAGCAGATAGTGGCCGGAATAAGGAATTTTGATGGTTTCACGCGGTGGAATCTTGGCGGTCAGCTCGGTAGTGACCTTTTCGCCATAGAACCCGTATTTTTTGGCCTCAGTGAAGAACAGCTTCTCGATCATCTGGAATTCGGCCGGGGTGAAGGCCCCCACTTCCGAAAACCGTTTGCCGTACTTGAACAGCTCATCGAAGCTCAGCAGGTTGTAGTTGCCGTGCCCCACCAGGCGCTCGGCCCGCTTCAGGCGCACAAACAGCGAGTGCAGTACCGGCTTTTCGGTTTCGGTCAGGAAGATATCGTCAATGAAATCGCCATTGAAGTTCCGGACCTTTTCCAGCACGCGGGCGTGCGCCTCACCTTCCGCGACCTGGCCCGAATGGTCGGCTGAGTGACTGTGACCACTGCAACAGCTCTCCCGGTCTGCCTGGGCCAGGTTCTGCTCGACCGCCTCCACCAGAGAACTGCTCTGGATCGAGCGCTCTTCGGTCAGGGCATCCAGCGACGGCAGGTCAACCGCATCNGCCACCGTCGCGCGAACCCGGGAGGCCGGAGGGGACACCGGCGCGCCGATCCCCTCTTCGCCGTCAGGAATGGCAAAGGGATCTCCGTCCAGGTCGTAGCCGTCTTCCGCCAACGTCTCACGAGCCTGGCTGCTATTCTCCGCCATTTGCCAGAGGTATGCGTTGCCGGCGGTAAAGCCAACCCCGGATACAAAGCCAACCAGTAGATCTCTGCGTTTCACCGTTCCTCTCTCGAACTTACTGCATTCTTTAATTGACGCGCCGCCAAACGCGGTTGGCGGGTACCGATAGTTCATTCTTGTTGAGCTCGACGCATCGGCGGATCGCCGGGAACACGAATCAGCGCTAAAAACAACCGCCTACGTCACACTCGTGGCCCAACTATAGCGTATTCCCAGCCATTTTTCAGCGGCCGCTTATATCAATTCGGCTGGTTATCACCGTTATCTATAAAGAACGTTCTTAACACAGGATTTGGCGGCCAGGGCCCTGAAAACTTTAGCCTTGCGCCGAGAAGGGCCCGGCTAGATGATCTTTTCATAACCACCGGCGGGCTAACAAAGCCACATCATAAAAACCGCAAAAATCGGGGGCTTTTATACGCTTACGATGTAAGCTCGCTAACCCCTTATACCCAATCATTCAAGCCCCCCAGTTGGCCCCCACGGCGCTGAAATAGCCCCCCAACGCCGCTGCTATACTTCATCTGAGGCCGTCAAGCTGTCAGCCCCGGAGCCAGTGCATCCACACCCAAACCATAGGTGACACGCATGAGACGCCATTTTTACTTGAGTGAGGACCTGGATGACCTTGAGCGCCTGGAGAGCGACCTGGAAGCTCGGGGCATTGCCCGCCCACAGATCCATATCCTGAGCAATAACGACGCTGGTCTGGAGTCCCATCACCTCCATCAGGTGGAATCGTTGTTGCGCAAGGATGTGATTCACTCGGGCAAAATCGGTTTCCTGGTTGGCCTGGTTGCCGCGGCCATTCCCCTGGTCGTCGCCTACATTGTCGGGCTGAGCGAAGGTTACCTGTGGATTCCGGTGATTTTCCTGTCGATCATCCTGCTGGGCTTCTGTACCTGGGAGGGCGGTCTGATCGGCATTCAGAGACCAAACCACCAGTACCTGAAATTTGAGCGCGCCATCAACTCCGGACGGCACCTGCTGATTGTGGATGTGGACCCGGGGCAGGAAAAGCGGCTGATGAAAATCATCGCCGATCACCCCAATGTCGAAGATATGGGTCTGGGCGAGTCGGTGCCGGGCTGGGTGGTCGGTGCCCAGAAACAGTGGCACAAGTTTATCCGCTGGGCGCCCTGACAGGCCGACTCTCTTCCTTCGGCGGTCCACGAAGGGGTCGCCACCGTCGGGCGACCCCCGGCCCCGGCCGGTCTGCCGCCCCAACCGATAACAAAGGCAGCGGAGCACCGCCATGGTTCTGGTAATCGTTCTGGTGTTACTGGTTGCAGGCACCCTGCTGTTTCATTTCGTCAGCCCCTGGTGGTTTACCGCCCTGGCGTCCAACTGGGGCAATATCGACAGCACCGTTGAAATCACCTTCTGGGTGACCGGTTTTGTGTTTATTGCGGTCAACCTGTTCATGGCCTATGCCATATTCCGCCATCGATTCCGCAGGGACCGCAAAGCGCACTACGAACCCGAGAACAAGCCACTGGAGCTGTGGCTGACCGTCATAACCAGCGTCGGCGTGGCAGCCATGCTGGCCCCGGGGCTGTTTGTCTGGGCCAAATTTGTGGACCCTCCCGAGGACGCCGCTCATTTTGAGGTGCTCGGCCAACAGTGGCATTGGACGTTCCGCTTCCCCGGTGAGGACGGCCAGTTGGGCCGCACCCATCCGCACTTCATGAGTGAGCAGAACCCTTTCGGTCTGGATCCGGGCGATCCCGCCGGCCAGGACGATCGGCTGGTGTTCAACAACGAACTGCACCTGCCGGTCAATCAGCCGGTCAAGGCCCTGCTGCGCTCCCGCGATGTGCTGCACAACTTCGGTGTCCCCCAATTCCGCGTCAAAATGGACATGGTGCCGGGTATGGTGAGTTATCTGTGGTTCGAGCCCTCGCGGGACGGGCGCTTCGACATTCTGTGCATGGAGCTGTGTGGCATGGCCCATCACACCATGCGCGGTCAGGTGGTCATCGAGCCACGCGAGGACTTTGACCGCTGGCTGGCCAGCCAGCCGACCTTTGCTGACACTCAGGACGACGATCACGCCGATCCGCAGCGGGGCGCCCAACTGTATGGCGTGTGTGCCAGCTGTCACGGTCCGGAGGGCGGCGGCAACGCGAACATGAACGCGCCACGGCTCAGCCACCTCGACCCCTGGTACCTCGAACGGCAATTGCACTTTTACAAAACCGGCGTGCGCGGCAGTCACGAAGCGGACCGTTTCGGTCAGCAGATGGCCGGCATGATGGCCACACTGCCGGATCGACAGGCAATGAGGGATGTAGCCGCGCATATCGATTCCCTGACCAGCGAGACTCCCGACACCAGCGTGACTGGCGATGCACAGCGGGGCGAGCGCCTGTATCGCAACTGCAGCAGCTGTCACGGCGATCGAGGCGAGGGAAACTACGCCACCAATGCGCCAGCACTGGCCGGTCAACACGACTGGTACTTACGCCGCCAACTCGAGCACTTCAAGCAGGGAGTACGAGGCAGCCACAAGGGCGACTACTACGGCACCCAGATGACATTGATGGCCAGAACCCTGCACGACAAGCAGGCCATTGATGACCTGTTGGCCTACATCAATCAATTGTAAACCGAGCACTGTCTGAGGATCGGGTATGAAATACACCGCTCTGGCCGATCAACCGGTGGCCACCCACGAGCCCACCGGATTTATCAGCAAGTACATCTGGAGTCAGGATCACAAGGTCATTGCCATTCAGTACGCATTGACCGCCGTGTTTGTCGGTCTGGTGGCTCTGACGCTATCGGCCCTGATGCGTTTGCAACTGGGTTTCCCGGACACCTTTGATTTCATCAACCCGAATTCCTACCTGCAGTTTGTCACCATGCACGGGATGATCATGGTGATCTATCTGCTGACGGCGATTTTATTGGGCGGCTTTGGCAATTATCTGATCCCGCTGATGATCGGCGCCCGGGATATGGTCTTTCCCTACCTCAATATGCTCAGCTACTGGACCTACCTGCTGGCAGTCATTGTGCTGATGGCGAGCTTTTTTGTGCCGGAGGGACCCACCGGGGCCGGCTGGACACTCTACCCGCCGCAGACCATTCTCAAAGGCACGCCGGGGTATGAGTGGGGCATCATCTGCATGCTCGCCTCACTGGCCATTTTCATCGTTGCCTTCACCATGGGCGGACTCAATTACGTCACCACCATTCTGCAGGCGCGCGCCGCCGGCATGACCCTGATGCGCATGCCGCTGACCCTGTGGGGCATTTTCATTGCCACCATCATGGGGCTGCTGGCCTTCCCCGCCCTGCTGGTCAGCGCCATCATGATGCTGCTGGACAAGACCGTAGGCACCAGCTTTTTCATGCCCGCCCTGGTATCCCTTGGGGAGTCCCTGGACTACTCCGACGGCAGCCCGCTGCTGTTCCAGCATCTGTTCTGGTTTTTCGGTCACCCGGAAGTGTACATCGTCGCCCTGCCCGCCTTCGGCATCGTGTCCGATATTCTCGCCACTCACGCGCGAAAAAACATTTTCGGTTACCGAATGATGGTGTGGGCCATTGTCATTATCGGACTGCTCAGCTTCGTCGTCTGGGCGCATCATATGTACGTCAGCGGCATGAACCCGACGTTCGGGTTTTTCTTTGCCACCACCACCCTGATCATCGCCGTACCCACCGCGATCAAGGTCTACAACTGGGTGCTGACGCTGTGGCGAGGCAACATCCATCTGACGGTGCCCATGTTGTTCGCCATTGGTTTTATTTTTACCTTCACTCATGGCGGTCTGAGCGGTCTCTTTCTTGGCAATGTGGTGGTGGATCTGCCGCTGTCCGATACGTACTTTGTGGTGGCGCACTTTCATATGGTCATGGGGGTTTCCCCCATCATGGTTCTGTTCGCCGCCATCTATCACTGGTACCCCCTGATCACCGGGCGCATTCTGCATCAGGGGCTGGGCAAACTGCACTTCTGGGTAACCTTTCTCGGTACCTACGCCATTTATCTTCCCATGCACTACCTGGGCTTTCTCGGCGTGCCCCGCCGCTATTACGCCATGGGGGAGACCGGTTTCGTGCCGGACTCCGCCCAGACCCTCAACGCGGGCATTACCGTTTCCGCACTGATCGTCGGTCTGGCCCAGCTTATCTTCATCATCAACCTGTTCTGGAGCCTGAAACGGGGCTCACCGTCCGAGCGCAATCCCTGGCACGCCACCACACTGGAGTGGCAGACCCCCGATATGCCACCCCGGCATGGTAACTGGGGGCCGGAGAGCCCGAAGGTCTACCGCTGGGCTTATGCCTACAGCGTTCCGGACTGCGAGGACGATTACCTTCCCCAGAACCTCCCCCCGGATCAGGTTCGCAAACATCCAACACAGGAGGCGTCGTCATGAAACTCTGGCACGCACTGACGGAAAAATCCTGGCTCGAAGAATCCGTGCCAGCCAACGCTCCGTTTGATTCACCGCAGCGGGAGTTTCAGAGTCGCCGGATCGCGTTGACGTTGTTTCTGGCGATCGCCACGGTACTGTTTTCCCTGTTTGCCGTGACCTTTCTGACCCACTCCCAATACCCCGGTTTTGAAGCCCTGGCCGGGGACGCCTGGCGCCCGCTGAGCAACACGACGCGGCTCTGGGTGAATACGGGGCTGCTGGTGTTCAGCAGTGTGCTGATGCAGGTTTCCCTGAACGCGGCCAGGGCCAGTCAGCCCGGCCTGAGTCTGGCGGCCTTACTCGGCGCCGGCTTTCTCGCACTGCAATTCCTGATTGCCCAGGTGTGGTTATGGCAGATCCTCAGCGACATGGGGTATGGGGTACGCAGCAACCCGGCGAGCAGTTATTTCTTCCTGTTCACCGGCGTTCACGGTATTCATCTGTTGATCGGGCTGGGTGTCCTGTATCGGCCGCTGCGACATATGTGGCGAGCCGAAGCGGCCCGGACCATCATCGACAGTCTGCGCCTGTGCGCGCTCTATTGGCACTATCTGCTCGCGGTCTGGGTGTTGCTGTTCTGGCTTCTGACCCGTTCGGCGGATACCTATCGAGCCCTGGCCATCCTGTGCGGACTGGAGGCCTAGTTCCATGAGCACCGATAAACCCGACACTCCTCTCAACCCCTCTGGCTGGGACAGTCTGGTCGTCGACTGGTCGGCCGACAAGCAGGCCTTCGATATGCCCTGGGGCAAACTGATGATGTGGGTGTTTCTCGTCGGTGACACCTTCATTTTCAGCCTGTTTCTGATCGGCTATATGTCGGTGCGCATGTCAGCCTCGGAGCCCTGGCCCCCGGCCAGCGAAATCTTCGCCATGGAATTGTTTGGCGCCCACCTTCCGCTGTTACTCATCGCCATCATGACGTTCATTCTGATTACCAGCAGCGGCACCATGGCCATGGCGGTGAACTGGGCGTATCGATGCGAGCGGCAGAAGACTTTTATATTCATGTTGCTGACCGCGCTTCTCGGGGCAAGCTTTGTCGGGCTTCAGGCGTTTGAGTGGACCAAGCTGATTGTCGAAGAGGGCATTCGCCCCTGGGGCAACCCGTTTGGCGCCGAGCAGTTCGGCGCGGTGTTTTTCATGATCACCGGCTTTCATGGCCTGCACGTTACCGGCGGCGTCATCTACCTGGCGATTGTGGCATTCAAGGTCCGCCGCGGGGACTACGAAAAAAAAGGCTACGAAATCGTCGAGATCGCAGGCCTTTACTGGCACTTTGTCGACCTGGTCTGGGTGTTTATTTTCGCCTTCTTCTATCTGTGGTGAGGTGAGTTATGAGTCATGTGGAAACCGTCGGCCAACAGCACCCGATCGGCCTTTACCTCAAGGTATGGCTACTGCTCTTTGTCCTGAGCCTGTTCTCCTACCTGGTGGACTATTTTCAATTGCAAGGGACGTTGCGCTGGTCCCTGATTCTGTTGTTCATGATGCTCAAGGCCGGCCTGATCGTGTCAATATTCATGCACTTTGCCTGGGAACGCTTCGCGCTCAAGTTCATCGTCATCGTGCCACTGTTTGCCATCCTGGTTTTCATTGCCCTGATGGCCATCGAAGCGAACTACATCGACTGGAGCCGCCTGACGTTCCTCAGTTTCCAGTGGAGCGGTGGGAGCCCCTGACCATGCGCCGCTGGATCCTGGTCGCCACAGGCCTGCTGTTGATTCTGTCCGGCGCCACGGGCTATCACATCCTGACCCATTATGCCCCGCCGCCAACCTTGCAGGGCGCGTACCTACAGCCCGCCCGAAAACTCGACGCGTTCACTTTGCTGGACCATCATGGTTCGCCCTTCGACCGCTCGGACCTCAAGGGGCAGTGGCACCTGATCTCTTACGGCTATACCCACTGCCCGGATATATGCCCCACCACGCTGGTCCAGGTAGCGGACATGATGGCGTTATTGGAGCAGACGGAAGACTATCAGGACCTGAGAGTATTGTTTTACAGCGTGGATGGGGACCGGGACCGGCCCGAGGTGCTCGCGCAGTATGTGCCCTACTTTCATCCACAGTTCATTGGTCTGACCCGCGCCGAGCAGAGCCGCCGACAGCATAAGAATTTTGAGCAGGGGTTGGGGATAATGGCTCGAGTGGGGCCGGAGGGTGTGGAGCACGGGCTGATGTTGTTTTTACTCAACCCGAGGGCGCAACTGCAGGCGGTATTCAAACCCCAGCGCAACGAGCGCGGTAATTATCAGTTCAGCGTGAGTCAGCTACTGAAAGATTACCGCGCTGTGCGGGACTATTACGCAACCCAGGCCGACGCGATCAGGTCTTGGGCAGAGTGACGCCGCGCTGGCCCTGGTATTTCCCACCCCGGTCCCGATAAGACGTCTCGCACACCTCATCTGACTCGAAGAACAGCATCTGGGCGACGCCTTCGTTCGCATAGATTTTCGCCGGCAGGGGCGTGGTGTTGGAGAACTCGAGGGTCACATGGCCCTCCCACTCGGGCTCGAGTGGAGTCACGTTGACTATTATGCCGCAGCGGGCGTAGGTCGATTTGCCCAGACACACCGTCAGAATGTTGCGCGGAATCCGGAAGTACTCCACGGTCCGGGCCAGGGCAAAGGAATTCGGCGGAATGATACACACATCACTCTTGACGTCGACAAAGCTGTTATCGTCGAAGTTCTTGGGGTCGACTACCGATGAGTAGACATTGGTAAAGATCTTGAACTCGTCGGCACAGCGCACATCGTAGCCATAGCTGGAGGTGCCGTAGGAAATCATCCGCTCGCCGTTTGCGTCATAGCGCACCTGCCCCGGCTCAAAGGGCTCAATCATGCCTTCCTGCTCCGCCATGCGGCGCATCCATTTGTCAGACTTGATACTCATCGGGTTCTCCCACAGAGGGCGATTCAGTTGAAAATGAAGGGAGCGCATCATAGCGGTTTTCACGCCCAAATCCCACCTTTGCAAGGCCCCGTTCGGCCGACGCAACACCCAATGCCCGAAAACACAGCCCTGGCGGGAATATGCGGTGTCCCACTTTACGCCGGGCCATGTCCCTCTTTGATTCACACGCCAAAGTGGGACGACCCACTACCGGCCGGGGCGTAAGTTGACACTGCGGTTTTTTGAGCAGGGCCGCACAACAACCGCGATACCATTTTTATATATAACAAAGGTAAAACGGCATGAGATATAACCATAAGACACCTGTCTCCGACGCCCAACGTCGCGACAACACGCCATCGGTCAAACGCTCCCTGGGGCTATCCGCTGCATTGGCGGGCATTCTGGCCTTTTCGGCCGGCACCGCCCAGGCCCAGCAGTGCCAGAACCTGGTCTGGAGTGACGAGTTCGACGGCTCCCAGTTAGACACCAGCGCCTGGGATATCCAGGAAGGTGACGGCTGCCAGTACGGTATCTGCGGCTGGGGCAACAATGAGCTGCAGTCCTACAGCGCCAACAACCTTGACGTCTCCAACGGCACTCTCAAGATCACCGCCCGCAAGGAACGGGTCAAGGCTCTGAACTATACCTCTGGACGCATTCGTACAGCGAATATGCCGGCCAGCGGCCAGTGGACCAATGGCCGTTTTGAGGCGCGCCTCAAGCTGCCGGAAGGTCAGGGCCTGTGGCCAGCGTTCTGGATGCTGCCCACCGACCCGGACGTGGGCTGGCCGATGAGCGGTGAAATCGATATTCTCGAGTCTACCGGCCAAGCGTCCATGCTCGCCCACGGCACCATTCATTACGGCGAACCCTGGCCCGACAACTCCTTTACCGGCGCCCATATCCTGAGCCAACCGGCAAAGTGGTCCGACGACTTCCATACCTACGCGGTGGAATGGACCCCCTTTGAAATGCGCTGGTACGTCGATGACATCCTCTACTCGACCATCTCCTCCTCTGACCTGGAAGACAGCAGCTGGTGGACCTTTGAAAACTACCAGTATCACTTCCTGCTTAACCTCGCTGTCGGCGGCACCTGGGGCGGCACGCCCGATGACAGCATCTTCCCGGTCACCATGGAGGTGGACTACGTTCGCGTCTATGACCAGGGCCAGCCGGCCATCGACGGACCGCACATTGTGGCGCCGAACGAGCAGGCCACTTACGAGCTGACAGGCGAAATCGGCACCGACAGCACCTATACCTGGAGCGTACCGGCAGGGGCGACCTTATCCGGCCAGGGTACGGCGACCGCACAGGTGGACTACACCGGTGCAACCTCGGGCGACCTGTCCGTTGAGGTCTCCAACAGCTGCGGCACTCACACGCTGAACATTCCGGTATTCATCGAACCGGACCACGGGGTTGAAACCGTACTGGATGACTTCGACGGAAACAGCGCACTGACCTACACCAGCTATACCGGCACGTTTGATACCACCGGCGGTGTTCTGACTTATACCCGCGATGGCGCCAGCCAGTGGGATGTGATTGCTACCACCACCAACGCTCTGCCGGATGTTGCACCCTTCCTGAGCGGCGATAAAGCCTTCGTGATGGACATTAACAACACCGATCCGAGCCTGGTGGGCAAGCAGATCCTGGTTCAGCTGGAAAACACGGCCACCGCCACTCCGGACAATTACCCCACCGGTCGTCACAGCAAGTATGAAGCTTTCGTTGAGCATTCCAACGGCGCCCAGACCCTGCGTTTCCGCCTGGCCGACCGAATCGACGGCGAAACGACCAACACTGATGTCGACTCCGTCATCTTCCTGATTGATCCGGATGCCTTTACGTCCGACACCTATGTGATCGACAACATTGCGATCCTGGGCGTCGGTGGTTCCACCGGTGGTGATGGTGGCAGTGGCGACGAACAGGCCAGCTCTGTTGTGGTCAGCAGCGTCAGCACCGGCACCGAAAGCGCCGGACGCGGTCAGAAGTTTGGCACCGCCACCGTGACCATCGCGGACGATCTGGGCAACCCGGTCAGCGGCGCCACCGTAACCGGTGATTTCTCCGGCACCTGGAGTGAGACCCAGTCCGCTACTACCGACGCCAATGGCGTGGCCAGCTTTATTACCAGCACCACCGCCAGTGGCGGTGTCACGGTCAACTTCTGTGTCAGCGACATCACCGACACAACACTGACCTTCGACAGCGCCAACAGCACCGGCACCTGTCAATAATCCCCGTTAAAGGGTCACACCTACCTGTCCGGTGACTTTAGTCGCCGGACAGGTTTCTCTACCCCCGCTAATCTTCGACAACGGCTATCTCGGGCCCGCCCGAGCCGCCGGACTGCTGCCATAAGGTAGCCCCCAGCGTCCGGGCAATAGCGCGATAACGCTGACTGATCGCCGAGTCCGCGTCATCGGCCACCGTGGGTGTACCGCTGTCAGTGGTTTCCCGAATGGACAGATCCAGAGGCAGCGACCCCAAGAGCCGCGTGTCGTAATCCCGGGCAATGCGCTCACCGCCCCCGGCACCGAAAATGTGTTCTTCGTGACCACAGTTGGAGCAGACATGGACCGCCATGTTCTCCACCACGCCCAACACCGGCACCTTAACCTTGCGGAACATCTCAATGCCTTTCTGGGCATCCAGCAGGGCAATATCCTGAGGAGTGGTGACAATCACCGCACCAGTAACCGGCACTTTCTGAGACAGCGTCAGTTGAATATCCCCGGTGCCCGGCGGCATATCGACAATCAGGTAGTCGACATTGTCCCAACGGGTCTGGGTCAGCAGTTGCTGCAGCGCCCCACTGACCATGGGCCCACGCCAGACCATAGGGGTCTGCTCGGTGACCAGGTAACCCATGGAGATGGACTGAATGCCGTGGGCTTCGATGGGCACCATCATCTGTTTACCGTCAACTTCCACCACCTCGGGCCGGCGCTGGCCCACGCCGAGCATTTTGGGCTGACTGGGGCCGTAGATATCGGCATCGAGAATACCCACCCGGGCGCCTTCGGCGGCCAGAGCCAAGGCGAGATTGACGGCGGTGGTGGATTTGCCCACCCCACCCTTGCCGGAGGCGACGGCGATGATGTTCTTCACCCCGGGGATTTCACCCCCGGTATTGGCGCCGCCCCGGGCGGGAATGGCCCAGTCGATATTGACCGCGACTGAGTCCACGCCGTCAATTGACGACACGGCTTCATTGACTGCCCCCGCCAATTCCTCTGCGACACCCTCGGCGGGGTAGCCCAATGTGAGAGAGATTTCGGCTTCTCCGGCGTCCAGGTGAATTTCGGGGGTCACGCCCAATTCACCCAAAGACAGACCTGTTGTGGGGTCTTTCACGGTTTTTACGGCGTTTTCGATGTTGGTTTGAGTGTTTTCAGACATAAATCCTGGGTTCCATTGAGTGTTGGTGGCCTGCTTGTAGTCCGACCCAGGAGGGGGGAGCCCCATCGGAGACCCGCCGTGAACCCATCCATGGGGGCTTCTCGTCGGCATCCATGCCTTCGAGAGTCTCCGATGGGGCTCCCCCCTCCTGGGCCTCAGTGCCAACTTGCACGTAAGGTGGATAAGCCAAAGGCGTCATCCACCAAAAAACCGGCCATCTGTGAATTACCTTCGGTTACGGCGGGTGCGCGCTTTGCGCTCCGAAACGTCGGACCGACCCGCCCTACGCCGACACATGGCATGTACCAAGATGGAGGCTGCCCGCGGATTACCACCTGCATTGCAAAGTGGCACTGAGGCCGAGACGGGGAAGGGTGTTTGGAAACTCTCGGAGGCAGGGAGCCGACGAGAAGCCTACAGGGATGTATTCACGGCGGGTTTCCAAACACCCTTCCC
>NZ_NZQP01000058.1:0-22678 GCF_002695945.1 Marinimicrobium sp.
CCCACCGAAAGCGTCTCCGGGCTGAATACCCCCTGAGAGAGTTGGGCCCGCTGGTAGGCATTGGACAGGACGTCACCGAGCAATACCAGGGCGATGGAGGGCGGGATGATCTGCCCGAGGGTGCCCGTGGCGCAGATGGTGCCTGCGGCGAGCGACGGGTGATAGCCCTGGCGCAACATGGTGGGCAGCGAAATCAGGCCCATGGTCACCACGGTGGCGCCCACGATACCGGTACTGGCGGCGAGGAGCGCACCCACAATGATGACCGACAGGCCCAGTCCGCCGGGCAGGCTTCGGCAGGCGCGGCTCATATTTTCCAGAAGCTCTTCCGCTAGCCGGGATTTTTCCAGCAGGGTGCCCATAAAGACGAACAGGGGCACAGCCACCAGGGTGTAATTGGCCATGATGCCGTAGATGCGGCTGGGAAAAGTGCGCAACAGGTTGGGCTCAAAGACGCCGGTCACGATGCCGAACCCGGCAAACACCAGGGCCACACCGGCCAGGGTAAAGGCCACCGGATAGCCGAGCATCAATACCGCGCAGACCGCGGCGAACATCAGCAGTGGAATCAGCTCGATCAGCATTCCTCCTCCCCGGCCGCATCGGTTGGCGCGCTGTCGGGGGCCGGATAGCCCATCAGTCGCAAGAGATTGCGCAGGACTTCTGCGACCGCTTGCAGCACTAGCGTCACCGCCAGTAGAGGAATCAGGCTCTTTAGCAGATAAACCCAGGGCAGGCCGCCGGAGTCGGCCGAGACTTCCCGGATGCGCCAGGCGCTGCGCACGAAGTCCTGGCTGATCCAGCCAATAAAAATCGCCAGGGGGATCAGAAACACCAGGCTGCCCAGGGCATCCACCCAGGCGCGCCCCTCGGGGCTGAAGCGACGATAGAGAATATCGACCCGTACCTGCTTGTGGTGCTTGAGCGCATAGCCCGCCCCGAGCATGAACAGCGCGGCGTGCATATAGGTGACAGACTCCTGTAGTGCCACCGAGCCTTGTCCCAGGCCGTAGCGCAGCAATACGACGGTGCAGGTAATGACGACCATGACCGGGGCGAGCCAGGCGACGGTGCGCCCGAGCCCTTCGGTGCAGGCGTCAAGCGCGCGGATCAGCGCACGAACGGCGGCCAGTGGCTTAGGAGTCTGGGTGTCTTCGGGCATTATGATTATGGAGTCTGGGTGCTTCGAAGCGCGCAGTATACCGAATTAGGGAGCCGGGGTGAGCCCGACTCCCGGTGTTCCGGACGGTCAGGACCCGGCCTGCACGCCCAACTGCGAGAGCTTGCTCTGCGCGGCTTCACCCAGCTCGCCGCCGCCGGAGGCCACTTCACGGTAGTAACTCACGGCCGCTTCGCGATCGCCTCGCTGTTGGGCCAGCTCACCCAGGTGGTAACTGCCAAGCTGGGTCGGCAGCAGCTGGCGACTCTGCTCCAGATCCGCCCGCGCCTGGCGGGTGTTGTTCTGCTGTTTATGCAGCAGACCCCGGTAGACCAGCGGGCGGAAGAACTCCGGGTTGGCCGCGATGGAGCGGTCAAAGGCGGCAATGGCCTCGCCGGGCTGCTTTTTCTGCATTAACAACTGCCCTTTCAGCTCCCAGAACAGGTTTTCTTTGGGCTGGTGGTCAATGGCCTGCTCCACTAAGGCCAGAGCGCGGTCATACTGTTTTTCAGATGCGGCTTTCTGGGCCTGCTGATATTGCTCGTAGGCGGGCTGATCGCGCCGCAACTGCGCCATGGCCCGATCGAAGGCCGCCTTGTTGCGCACGCCCCCACCGTACTGCTCGGCCAGCGCCTTATTGGCGTTCACCCGCTCCTGAGACGGGGGGTGGCTGGCGAACAGCCCGTCCAGCCAGTTGCTCTGCCGACCTTCCGACAGTCGAACGAACGTCTGTTGTAGCTCTACGGCGGCCTGGGGGTCGTAGCCGGCTTCCACCATGTACTGGATGCCATAGCGGTCCGATTCCAGCTCGTGGCTGCGGCTGTACTTGGCCTGCCAGGCCATGGCGCCCACTCCAACTGCACCCATGGCCAGCCCGGCATACTCGGAATCGGACTGCGAAGCGGCCACTCCGGCGGCTAGCATTCCGGCCTGCAACAGCACATTGCGCGTTTGCTGCGAGGCGCTGTGGCGTGCGGCGGCATGGACAATTTCGTGGCCGAGCACCGACGCCAGTTGAGCCTCGTCCTCAAGTTCCACCAACAGCCCCCGGTTAATCGCCATCTTGCCGCCGGGCAGAGCCCAGGCGTTGGGGACCCCGTTATTCAGCACCACGATTTCATAGGGCAGGCCGGGACGATCGCTGACCCCCGCGAGCTTGTCCATGACCTGGCTGACGTAGAGCCCCAATTCGGGGTCGACGACGTAACGGCCCCCCTGGGATTGCTGGCTCGGCTGATAGTTTTCGGCGCCGATCGCCAGCTCCTGATCGGCGGACATCAGGGTCAGTTGACGCTCCCCGGTGACCGGATTGACGGAACAGGCCGTGGCGCCCAGTATCAGGCCAGTGACGGCCAGCAGAGACAGACAGCGTTTCATGAGAGAGGTCCTCCAGTGACGGCATGGGCCCATCGGGTTCAATGGGCTCAGTGTGTATAATGTTGCCCTTTATAGCAGGGGGACCCGAATGAAGAAAGCGTTGCGCACCATCGAATTATTTGCCGGTACCCGGCCGGACGGCCAGCCGATTGTGGAACAGTTGCCGGTCAATGAACTGGAATCCGGCGACCTGCAGCTGGTGCGCTCCCCCGCTTTTGCCCAGGGCATTGCCAGCGGCGACACCGTGCGGCTGCTACCCCAGACCCAGGAAATCGAGCTGGTGCGGCGCAGCGGCAATCTCAGTCTGCGGGTGTTCACCAAGGGCGATATGGCGCCCATTGCCGATGCGCTGGTGCCGGCGCTGGAAAAGCTCGGGGGTGAGCTGGATCTGCACAATGATCGTATGCTGGTGATCTCCATCCACGTCAGCTGCGGGTTTGAAACCATCGAAAAGCTCATGAACGAGGTATTGGGCAAAGACCCGGACAGTACCTGGATGTACGGCAATGTGTACGACCCGACCGATGGCTCGACGCCGCTGAACTGGTGGCAGGATGTGTTGAAGCCAGAGTAATGAAGCCAGAGTAATGAAGCTAAAGCAGTGAAGCCAAAGTAGTCCGCTGGAGCCGCAAAACGGCAGCACATGCCTGCCCTTACTAAACCGCCTTACCGACAGTGAGCGTTTGCGTTATGTTGATGTTGCTATCCCCCGCCAAGACCCTGGATTTCGAAACCGCGCCGGTCACCGACAAAGCGACCCAACCGGATTTTCTGGACCAGTCCCGGGAGTTGATTGGCGTCCTCAGAGATCTGGCGCCCCAGGACATCTCCAGCCTGATGAGCCTCAGCGACAAGCTCGGTCAGCTCAACTACGACCGCTACCAACAGTGGCACACACCCTTCACCTCGAGCAACGCCAAACAGGCGGCCCTGGCGTTCAAGGGGGACGTGTACACCGGCCTGAATGCCGAGCAATTCAAGGCCGGCGATTTCACCTTTGCCCAGAAACATCTGCGCATCCTGTCCGGACTCTACGGGCTGCTCCGCCCGCTCGATCTGATTCAGCCCTATCGCCTGGAGATGGGCACCAAGCTGGCGAATCCGCGCGGTGACAACCTTTACCAATTCTGGGGCGAGCGCTTGACCCAGGCCATCAACGAGCAACTCGCTACCCTGAAGAACCCGGTGGTGGTGAATCTCGCCTCCAATGAGTATTTCAAATCGGTCCAGCCGAAGCGGCTCTCGGCGCCGCTGATCACGCCGGTCTTCAAGGACTGGAAAAGCGGTCAGTACAAGATCATCAGTTTTTACGCCAAGAAGGCCCGCGGAATGATGGCGGCCTACGCGATTCAGAACCGCATCCAGGATGTCGAGGCGCTGAAGGCGTTTGATGTTGACGGCTATGCTTACAACGAAACTCTGTCCAAGGGTCTCGAGTGGGTATTTACTCGCGATAGCGCATAAAAACAATGTTCGAAACAACAAAATGATCTTAACGCGCCCTTACATCCTTTCGCAGGGCGCGTAAAATTGAATCCAGAGTCGGGACACTCGCGCCGTCCAGCGGTTTTACCTGCGGCTTGAAGCCACCTGTTAACCAAAGGAAGTGACCCTTGTCTGTCAGCCAGCCCGCACTCAGTCGCGCTCTGCACCACTTGTCCCAAGTGGCACCGGTGTCTTACCGGCGCATTTTTGCGGGTATCGGGCTCTATCATCAGCAGCACCTGTTCGCGATCATGGCGGACGATCGGCTCTACTTCCGGGTCGACGACGCCTCGCGCCAGCCCTACCTTGACCGGGCGATGCCCGCCCTTCAGCCGCGCGGCGCCGGTTCTTCCGTCAGTCATTTCTACCAACTGCCCGACGTGGTCCTTGAAGACTCCTCCGAACTGTTGTTCTGGATGCGGGCCGCGGTAGAGGCCAGCCAGGCGCCACTGCCGGAGCCGGCTTACGTAACCGCCCCCACGCAATCGCCCGTACGCCGCTTTTCTGCCGGCTGAGCATTCCCCATTGGCGTCATAATCGGCTACCCTTACTCATTATTGGGCATGTTCGGCCGATACCCGTCCTGTCGGTATGCCAAAAAACAACGTGAGAGTGACTGAATGGCAATTCGCATTCTGGTGGTCGATGACGCCAGCTTCATCCGCGATATGGTGAAAAAACAGCTCCGTGAACGCATTCCCGGGGTGGAGGTGTTCGAAGCGGTGGATGGCAATCGGGCGCTGGCGGCGATGAAAAACCAGACGATGGATCTGATTCTGTCGGACTGGGAAATGCCCAACATGAGCGGCGAAGAGTTGTTGCGCACGGTCCGCCAGCAGGCCGAAGGGGGCGATGTGCCCTTCGTCATGGTCGCCAGCCGGGGCGATCGAAACCATGTGGTGGCGGCCGTCGAGGCCGGTGCTTCGGATTATCTGGTCAAACCCTTTACCCCGGAAGAGCTTCTGCGCAAGGTGACCAAGCAGTTGGCGCGCGTGGGCAAAGTCCCGAAAGCCGGTGCTCACAGCGCGGCCCAGGGGGTCGCGGCGCACTCGGTCAATGTGCTGACCGGCGGTGCAGCGCGCTCCCCGAAACCGGAATCCCGGCCATCCTCCTCTTCAACCAAGAAACTCAAGGGTCGGGCCCAGTTGCGGCTCGGCAACCGAGGTGAGGGGTTGCGCTGTGTGCTGCGGGAGCTGTCTCCCGATGCCTTGACCGGATTGATTCAGCGTACCGATGCCCTGCCCCGCCTGTTTGACGCCGTGGTGGTGGATATCGAATCCGATGAGGGCGAGGCACCGTCGCAACTCAATGGCTATATACACAGCCTTCAGGCGGCCGAGGCCAATCCCGATACCCAGGTGGTTCGGGTGACGGTGCGGTTCGTCGACCAGGACGAAGAAAAGCAATCCGCTCTGAAACGCTACCTGGAGCGGTTATAACATCGGAATGGAGGTTATCCCTTCCGGCAATAACGATAATGATGAGTAGCAGTATGATATGGCGGTTTGATCCTCTTCCGGAAGACAGTGTGCCCCTGATGGCCGAGCATAATCCGGGTCTGGTGCTTCTGGCGGTACTTCTGGCGATTCTGGCCGCCTCGACCTTGTTGCCGGTTCTGGAGCGCTGCCGTTCCGCCGCTTCGCTCCGCTCGGGCTGGGGCTGGGTGTTGGCCGGTGCCCTGGCCATGGGTTGCGGCGTCTGGGCGATGCATTTCACCGCGATGCTGGCGCACCGTCTGCCGGTGGCGGTGACCTACTCGCCCGGTATCACCTTCCTGTCGATGGTGCCGATTGTGCTCGGCGCCGCTGGCACCCTGCTCTGTGCCCGCCTGCCCCTGCCCAGAAAACACCGCCTCTGGATCGCGGCCCTGTCGCTCGGATTGGGTGTGGGTGCCATGCACTATGTGGGCATGGAGGCCCTGATGGCGGCGGTCAGCATGCATTACCGACCGAGCCTGTTTGTGCTCTCTCTGGTGGTCGCAGTCGGGGTCGCCTGGCTGGGGCTGGGCAGTAATATCTGGTTGCTGCGGCATGTGCGCCGAATCTGGGCCTATTTGATTGGCGCGACCATTCTTGGCCTGGCGGTGTCCGCCATGCACTATGTGGCCATGGCCGCCACGGAGTTTGTGCCCAGTTCGCAGGGCGAAGTCATTGGTCTGGCCATGGACTATCAGGTGTTGAGCATTCTGGTGTCGGTGGCGGTGACCATCATCATCGCGCTGCTCTTCCTCGCGGTTCTGCTCGATCGTCGGTTCAGTCTGATCAGCGCGTCCCTGAGCAGCAGCGAAAAGCGTTTCGAGCTGCTGGCGCAAACCAGCGAGAGCGGCATTTTTACCTGCGAGCAGTCGTTCGACTACATCAATCCGGCAATGAGTGTCATCACCGGCTACAGCGAGGGCGAGCTGTACCAGATGCCGGTGTCCGATCTGCTTGGTTTTGATCCCGATCTGGAATTCACCGCCCGTGCTCAGGATGAGCATCTGTACCGGGAAACCTTTGTTACCACCAAGCAGGGTCATCACCGGTGGCTGTATGTGACGCTGGGGCGCCTGCAGAGTGGTGCCAGGGGATATCTGGGTAGCGCCTTTGACATTACCGAGCGCAAACAGATGGAGCAGGAGCTTCGCTACCTGGCATTCAATGACCCCTTGACGGACCTACCCAACCGCAAGTTTTTTATGAACCGGCTGAGCGCCTTGGTCAATGAGTGGGCCCAACGGCCTCGCTCGGACTCGATGACGCCGCCTTTCGCCGTGATGTTTGTGGACGTCAATCGGTTCAAACTGATCAATGACAACTTTGGTATGAGCAAGGGCGACCAGTTGCTCAAGGTCATCGCCCGGCGAATCAAGTCGGCTCTGCCCCGGTCGGGATTGGTTTCCCGGGTCGGCGGAGACGAGTTTGCAGTTTTGTTTGAGGGCGCTCCCCAGGTTCAGTTGATTGAGCGGGATGCGGAGCGGTTGCACCAGGCCTTTGAGCAGCCGTTTCGGCTGGGGGAGCAGGAGTTCTTTCTCTCTCTGAGTGTGGGTATTGCTCTGTTTCATCCCCGCTATCGCGACGCCGAAGCACTCTACCGGGATGCGACCCTCGCCAAAGAGCGGGCCAAACAGCAGGGCCAGACCCGCAGCTGTGTGTTTGATGCGGTCATGCACCAGAGCGCCCAGGGGCGTCTGGCTCTGGAGCGGGACCTGCGTCAGGCGCTGAAAGACGAGGCGTTTGAACTGTTGTATCAACCGATCGTCCGCTTGCCGGACGGTGAGTTGACCGGGTTCGAAGCCCTGATCCGCTGGCGCAAACCCGATGGTTCCCGCGTCTTTCCCGGCGAGTTTATCGCCCTGGCCGAGGAGACTGGCCTGATCAATCCTCTCGGCGATTGGGTCCTGCGTGAGGCCTGTCGGCAGATCGGGCAATGGCAACGGAACGAGGGGGCGGAGCAGGATTTCTATATCAGCGTGAACCTGTCCAGTGTGCAGTTTTTCCAGGCGAACCTGATCGAGACGGTACGCTCGGCCATGAGTGAGCACAGCGTCCAGCCCGGTCAGCTGAAGCTGGAGCTGACCGAGGGTATTCTGGTGGATGACAACCCGCAGATCGTGGACCGGATGCGTCAGCTTCTCGCCATGGGCTGCGGCATCATGGTGGATGATTTTGGCACCGGCTACTCGTCGCTGAGTTATCTGCAGCGATTTCCGCTGGAGGTGCTCAAGATCGACCAGAGCTTTACCGCCAAGATCAAGGAAAGCACCGGCCTGCACCTGGTGCGGGCCATCATTTCCATGGCCCATGCACTGGAGCTGGGGGTGATCGCCGAGGGAATCGAAAGCGAAGACGTCGCGCACTGCCTGGCGGGGCTTGGTTGCGAGCTGGGGCAAGGCTATTACTTTGCGCGCCCGCTGTCCGCCGATCAGGCCGGTCGTTGCTTTGAATCACCTCAGGCAGCGATCGGCGCGCATCAGAAGGGCCACCACTGAGTGGGCAGTTGGTCTTTCTGAATCAGGGCGGCGATATCCATACTCAGTGCGACCCCGGCATGGACCAGCACACCGCCCCAGATTGAGCGCGAGCGCAGCGCCAGTATACCCAGAAACAGGCCAAACAGGATGGCCCCGGTGGCTTCCAGCCAGAGCTTGGGGAAGTGGATCATCAGGTAGGGTACGCACATGATCCAGATCGCATTGGCCCCGAGTGCGGGCTGCACCGCCCGCAGCATGTAACCCCGGAAAAAGAATTCCAGCACCACGAACTGGGTCATATAGAGCGCTTCCCAGGCCAGAAAATCCAGCCAACTGCGCCCCGCGTGGGGGTAGAAGGGGTAGTGATTGACGAAATCTTCCCCCTGACTCACCAGAACCACAAACACCAGAATCGGGCTCAGCAGTAGCAGGTAACCCCGCCAATGCCGATGGGTTTCGCCCCAGCGCCAGCCAAAATCGCTCACCCGCTCGCGCCACAGGTATCGGATCACCAACGCCGGAATCAACAGAAAACAGATCAGGTGCCATCCGGTCCACCAGGCATAGCCCAGCAGATGTCGCCACTGGGACTGAAGCAGATCGTTGGTGTAGTGGTCGCCTGGCAGGGACTGCAACTGCGCCAGCCAACCGAGCAGCTCGTACAGCAGGTAGGAGTTCTTCGCGTAGTGCAGAATCAGCAGGCAGACACTGACGCTGGCGAGGGTAACGAACACTCGGCGCAGGGCCCGGGGGCGGCTCAGTTGGTAGGCGTCAGGGCTCTGATCGATTTCGTCCAGGCAGTCGAGAATACGGCCGGGATGCAGAAACGGTCGGGACCTTGTGAGAGACGGTTGAGGCATGGGGTGGCTCGACGAATCCGTGGCAAAGAGGCGCTATTTAACCTGATTTAGGCGCCGGTTGCGAACCTCATTGCCGGCCCGTCTGCCGGTACGGGAGGTGTGCCCGGGCCGCGTCGAGATAGCCCAATACCTCCTCACGCTCGCGCGCCACAAAGTGTTGCACCGCCTCCTGAAAGGCCGGCTCCACCAGCTGATGAAACGAGGTGGTCAGCCGGGGCTCGAAGCCCCGGGCCAGCTTGTGCTCGCCCTGGGCGCCACCGTCAAAGCGCGCCAGTCCTCGTTCCAGGACAAAATCCAGCCCCTGATAGTAGCAGGTTTCAAAGTGCAGAAATTCAAATTCCGCCCGACAGCCCCAGTAGCGGCCATACAGGGTGTTGCGGTCGAACAGGAACAGGGCGGCGGCAATTGTTTCCTCCCCCAGCCGAGCCTGCACCATCAGGGTCTGCTCGGGCATCCGCTCACCCAGTTGGCGGAAAAACGCCGGGGTCAGATAGCCGCCGTGGCCACTGCGCTTGAGGTAAGTCAGTTGGTACAAGCCATAAAACAGCGTCCAGTCTTCGTCCTGAATGTCCGCTCCGACTTTCCATTGAAAGTGAAAGCCCTGGTCGGCGACCTGGCGACGTTCCTTGCGCAGGTTCTTGCGTTTGCGGGAGCTGAGCTGGCCGAGAAAATCTTCAAAATCCCGATACTGGCGGTTTATCCAGTGGAACTGGCAGCCGGTGCGCTCCGCCAACCCGGCTGGCCGCAGCGCCTCGGCCTGCGTCTCGTCGGGAAACAGGCAGTGCCAACCCGAGGCGCCCAGGGTCCGGGTTTGCTGCTGCAGGGCGGCGATGGCCGCGGGCCAATACTGGGCCTCCTGCCCCGCCGCCAGCAGCCGCGGGCCCGTGCAGGGGGTAAATGGAATGGCGCTGATCAGTTTCGGGTAATAGTCCAGCCCGTGCTCGGCGTAGGCCTGGGCCCAACCCCAGTCGAACACGTATTCGCCGTAGGAGTGATCCTTGCGGTACACCGGCATCGCCGCCCTGAGGTCGCCCTGGTCGTCGCGTAACAGCAGGTGCTGAGGTTGCCACCCGGTGTCCGCTCCGACGCTGCCGCTGTCTTCCAGTGCCGCCAGGAAGGCGTGCCGGGTAAAGGGGTAATCCGATGGGCAGAGGCGGTCCCAGTCCTCGGGACTGACGGCGTCAATGCGATCGATGAACTCTGGGGTCATGGCGGTGCCTGTCGGGCCTGTTGCAGCAGAATCGGGGCTTCCACCTGGCGGTAGTAGTCGGTGAACAGCTCGAGAAAGCGGTATACGACCTCCCGGGCATAACGGTTCTCCGAGTTGGACAGAAACACCAGCCCGAGCTGCAGCTCCCGGTTGAACAGCACCTCGGTACGGGTGCCCTGCACCCAACCCCCATGGTGGACGAACTGGCGGTGCTCGCCAAAATCGAATACTCGCCAACCCAGGCCGTAGTGAATGTTGCGCAGCTCGGGGTGGGCCCGATAATGCGCCTGACGGTAACTGGTGGCAACCCGGGGGCTGTGCAACTGGTCGAGCACTTCGTGGGGCAGCACGTCGGGGCGCTGTCCCAGCTGGGCGCGGACCCACAGAGCCATATCGGCAATACTGGCATTGGCGCCGGCCGCCGGCGCCACATTGTAGTAGTTCCGGTCGGGTTCTACGGGTGCCCAGCGGCCGCGCCGTTTGATATGGGGCGTGGCCCGGTTGGAGTTGCTGGTAAACGCCCGCCAACCGAAGGAAGCGGTTTTCATGCCCAGTGGTTGAAACAGGCGTCTGCGGGTGAAGTCTTCGTAGCGCTCGCCGGTCGCCGCCATCAGAAGGTCCCCTACCAGGCTGAAGGCCACGTTCTGGTAGCTGTAGCAGGTGGATGGTGGGCAGATGAAGGCCACCTCGTCCAGCCGCCCGATCACCTTCTGGTAGGGCACATTGGCTTCGATCAGGTTGGTGTAGGCCTGGGGCATCAGTCCGGTGGTGTGGGACAGAAGGCTTTGCAGGGTGATTTTATCCCGGTAGTCCGGGTTTTTGACATCCAGCGGGAGAAACTGACTGACCGGCGTCTGCCATTGCAGGGCCCGGTCGTTCACGGCGACCCCGGCAGCGGTACCGGCGATGGTTTTGGATACCGAGGCGAGGCGAAACAGTGTGTCCCGGTTAATTGGCTCGTTCCCGCCGACCTTGCGCACACCGTAGCCACGTAGCAGTTCGATCTGCCCGTTGGCAATGATGGCCAGTGCCGCGCCCGGAATATGGGGCATCACCTCTTCCACTACGTACTGTTCGGTGGCCTGAACAAAATCGACCGGGCGATGCGCCAGGTCATTATCGGCCCCTGCCAGAGAGGACAGCAAAAGAACGGGCAACGCACGGACAAGGGGCGCTCGGAGAGTCGCCTTAAGGGAACACAATACAGCCATGATCACAGGTGGAATCAACAATCGATACTCAAAACGGCCACAGGATAAACGCAGTTGGCGCGAAATACACCAAAAAACACCTCGCCTACCGGCGTTAGTTTTTAGAGCAGGCCGTCATTTGGTGTGTTTTTCGCGCCAATGGTTCCGGGCAGTTTGGTGAGATTTGTCTCACCGCGCATCAAAGGGTCTTGAGATACTCCACCAGCGCCCAGCGCTCGGCCTCGGTCAAGGTATCGGTGCCGTATTCGTGACCCGTGTTTCGGTCTCCAAGCCGGTGCGTGGTCTGGGTGAAACCCTCGTAGCCTTCGGTGCGAAAGCCCACTTTGACCGGATCGAACTCCCGGCTGCCCACCTGAAAGACCTCAGGGCGATAGGCCCCCTCTTCCGGGTCACCCTCCTCCCGTGCCGGCAGTAGCAGGTCGTACAGCGTGGGCACTGAGCCATTGTGCAGATAGGGCGCCGTGGCCCAGATGCCGTTCAGGGATCGGCCCTTGTAGGCCAGCAGCGACTGGTAGGGGCGAGCCGTGGTATCCGGCCGATAGTCCCCCGCCTTGACGCTGTATTTGACGTCATTATCAAACCAGGACAGCCCCAGCACATAAAACCAGTCCAGGGTGCGCCGGAGTGGGCCTTTGTCGGCATCGGGGGTGGAAACCGCGCCTTTGGTTACCGAGGTGAGGATCTGCACGGCGGGCGCGGTCGCCTCCAGGACCAGAGGGCCTACGGTTGTGTTCTGGTAGGTATTCTCGAAGTTTCCCGACTTTCCCTGATAATTTACGCTGTTTTCCGCCGCCTTTGGGTCAGTCTTCAGTATCTCGATATCTGTCATTTCGGCCACCACCAGACGGTCCCAGGCGGAGCGGTCGATGACCTGGTGGCAGCTCTGACAGTGCTGGGCATAGAGGCGCTTGCCCAGGGCGGCTTGCTCCCGGTTGATTTCGCCCAGTATGTCCTCCGGCCATTGCGGCGAGGTAAGGCGACCGAGGTGAGCCTCCAGGCGCTGGAGGTTGACCAGATCAATGCTGGAAGTGAAGGCGATGCGCTCCCGTTTGTTGCTCTGACCGGTTAGGTGTCCGGACAGACTGAAGCCGGGCTCTTTCACTTCCCAGTCCAGTTTGGCAAAGACCCCGATCACTTCCCCGACGTTGCGCCCCAGGGGCCCCAGGTCGGCGTTATTGGCCAGTCCGTTCCACTGCAGGTAATCGGAGTGGGTGATGTCCCACAGGAACGGATAACTGACCGGCGCATTCGGCTCGTTAAGCAGCTGGTTTCGCAAGCGCAACAGGTTGCGCTGGGACAATCCGGGAAGCCCTTCGTCGCTCGACTGCAGGCGGCTTACGATGCGGGTGAAGGCCGTATCATCGATCAGGGTGGGCTCGATACCTGCCAGAACCCGGTCCACCTCGGCTTCGGTGAGCAGCAGCTCGCCGGTGGGTCCTTCGGCGGCGAGCAATAGATCCCGCATCTGTTCCCGGTTGACCACGTGGCGCAGCACCCGATTGTAGATTCGGCCAAAGGCATCCAGGCGACCGTAACCGTAGCGGATATGGCTGTGATTGATGGTGTTGTACATGCGGATCTGTTCGGTCCACTGGGCCAGGTCCGCCTCGACGGCCTCGGGCGAGCGATAGTCATTGTCCCGCTGTAGGACTCGATCAATAAACCGTTCCCGTTTGGCGGGAATATCCCGGGCCGCCGACAGCGCCTTTTCCAGTCCGTGCAGGAAGCCGTCCATATCCGCCAGGGCGGGGCCGCCGTCGATGCGGATGGCCTGGCCCTGATAGTTCACCTGGCCGGTGTGGCAGGCCGCACAGGTAAAGCCCAAATAGTCTTTGCCCTGGTAACTGTCCTTGGCAAACCCCACCGGTAGACCGTCGGGATTGAAGAAGGTGGGTTTCTGGGGCAGGTAGCGGTAGCGGTCCATGTTGTGGTCCGAGCGGAACAGCTCCTCCGAGGCGGGCTGCTCGAGGGCCACGAACAGGTCATAGGGCAGCAGGGCCGAACCCTGGGTGGTGTTGTAGTACCAGAGGGTGTCGGCCGGGCTCCAGCCCTGGTCCAGGTAGATGGGCGTCGAGTAGCTTTCCCCGAAGGCCCCGTCTTCCAGCGCGATGGCGCCCCGGTCCGGATCCCGATCCAGGTGTTGATAAATCTTTCCGGAAATGAAGGTGAGGCTGAGCCCGATCACCACGGCGACAACAATGCCGAGGATGAGTTTCAGACGATAACGAAGCGCGAGTAGCACGACAAACGCGAGCCGCAGCAGTGCCGGCAGAGGCATGACAAACTCCTTTAAGCGGTGATAGGTTCCCTACTTCTTGATGTAAACCTATTATTATTCGATCTGGTTGCCCGGTATTATGCCTTTCCCCGTCGCGACTGCAAGTCAGTGCGTTGGCTCGGGTTCTTTGGGCAGCGGCAGGTCCGGGAGCCGTTCGGTGGTCAACAGCAGCCCCTGCTGGTAGTACTCGGTGCTCTTTTTGTGTTCTCCCATATGGGCCAACAGACGAGCCAGCTCGGCACAGGTTTCCGGGTGCTTGTGCAGGGTCAGGCTGCTCTGAAAGTAATCCCGGGCTTTGCCCCACAGCTGATTGCGCAGGCTCAGGCGGCCGAGGGTGAGCATCAGCAGGGCATCGGCGGGGCGCTTCTTCAGCCAGCTTTCGGCGGTGATCAGCTGTTGTCCGGCATCGCTGGCCCGAATCAGGCCATAGAGCCGAACCAGCTCGGGGGACCAGTGTTTTTCCAGGGTTTTGCGCACCTGGGCTTCTGCTTCGACGTGCAGGTCGTTGTCCACCAATTGCTGTGCGTACAACAGCGCCACATCGGGTTGTTTGCGCACCGCGCTGGGGATGTCTTTCCAGGTGCCCACCAGGGCCTCGCGCGCCCGCTCCGGGCCGAGCCCACGGACCCGCTGCCCGGCCTGCTCGAGTAGGGCCCGGTGCAGCTGGCTGGAGAGTGCTTCAAGCGCGGCTTCGTTCTGGTTGCCGTACGCACGGAGACTGGGCATCAACTGCTTGAGCGATTCCCAGTCGTGCAGGGCGATATACACCTGGCGCAACAGGTCGAGTACCACGGGATGTTGGGGGGCTTTGCGTTTGACCCGCTCCAGGGTGGCCAGGCACTGCTCGTAGCGTCGGCTCATCAGCTGCATACGCGCCTGGGTCAGGGCGACCGCCAGCTCGCTGTTGGTGCTGCTCTGCTCGGCCTTGTGCAGCAATTCCAGNGCGGTGTGATTATCGCCCTGCTCAAAGGCGCAGCGGGCCGCNGCCAGATAATTGATCAGCGGCGTNCCGGATTTGGGCGCCGCGCNCAGCAGTTTGCGCTGGGCCTGTTTCCAGTTCCCCTCGATGAAGCTGACCAGGCCGCTGGCGGTGCGCCGTTGGGCCCGGGCGCTGGTGCCNGANAACAGCCGTTCGGTGACGGCCTGNCCCGCCCTGATGCTGCCCCGNAACAGCCGCAATACCAGCCAGATCAATCCCAGCCCTCCGAGCANCAACATCAACGCCAGCCAGAAGCTCATTTCCACNCTGGTGTTGCCCAGCGCNATCAGAACATAGCCGCTGTCGGCCTGAATGGCGCTCAGCGTCAGNGCGCCGAGCAACATCGCGACAATCAGAATCAGCAGCGTCCGTTTCATGAGTCGGACTCCTCACCCGGNGCGCGCTGAAAGTCCGGGGACAGCCGGTGTTGTTGCTCGATGTGTACCTCGAGCAGCTTCAGGGCGTCATTGAGGTCCGGCAGCTCGGGAGCGATATCGACGGCGGCCAGCTCGCGCAGGCTGGACAGGGCCGATTCGGTCTGGGGATTGAGGGCGTAGTGTTGTTCGAGCCAGTCGGCCGCGCGGGTGAGGCTGGANTGATAGAGCTCGGTCTGCTCCCGCAACAGCGCCGCCTGGGCCTGCTCCAACATCAACTGCAGTTGCTGGCGCAGAATGAACTGNTCGCGNGGGTCNGCCAGGGNNGCAATGGGCTGATCNTGATGGCGAATCCGGATATGGCCACTGATACGCTCGACCAGGCGGGCGAAACTCTGTTTGATGGTNGCCCANGGTCCGGTGTTGGCTTCAGCCGACGCNTCATCGGGGACGGTGNTNTCGGGTGNGCTGCGCATGGGTTCCACCAGNGGCAGNGTNGGNACCTGTTCGTTCAGGGCCAATAACCGCAGGTACAGACCCTCCCGATCCACCTGATCGGCGAGCTTCAGGGCCTGGATGTCCCGCGCCAGGGCCCGGCGGATCGGCAGCAGGTCCGCATCGCCCAGGTCGCGCAGAATGGCATCGGTGGTTTCCGCCAGGGCNAGNGCATTGCGGCTGTCCCGCTCCAGTACCAGGCGCTGGTTGGCCAGGCGCAGNAGGTACTCGGCCTCGGCCAGCTTCCAGTCCTCCCGGTCGGTGCTGGCGATGGCGCTCAGGCGGCGGTCNACCCGGTTCAGNCGCTGCTCCATCTGGCTGATGATCTCGGCCTGGCCTCGCTGGGCGCTTTGCACATCGGCTCGCAAATCGCTGCTGAGCTGACCGGGCAANTGGTCGAGGGNGCGGTCCTGCTGNCGGAGGGCCTGGGATTGCTCGGCCAGGCGCTGCTGCAGCGCTGTCACCTGCTCGCGCTGCTGTTCCAGATCCTGCCAGACCCACCAGACGCCGTATCCAGCGGCCAGGGGCAGGCCGACGCAGATCAACACCAGCAGCAACCAGCCCCATCGGNGCGCACGGCCGCTTTTGTTGGCCGGTGTTTTCTTGCTGGNGCGTTTGGGGGTGCCCTTGTCCGCCCTGTCACTGGTGGTGTCCGCCGGTGTCTTGTCGGCGGGGGGCGTGGATTCCTGGGTNGTGTCGTTGGTCTGGTCGTTATCAGTCACAGTCGTGGGTTCCGTCTGTCTGCAAAAGGGTCGGGTCGATGGCGGCNCGTTCAAGGGCGGCCAGCATACCCGGGTCGGTGGCGTTTTCNGCGGTCAGCACGCGGGTATAGCCCAGNGCGCGCGCCTGCTGGGCNACCCGNTCCCCGGGCACCAGCAGTGTCCCTCGGGCCAGGCGCCGAGCCTGGTCGGAAGGCAGTGCCCGGCGGACCTGATGAAAGTTTTCCAGGGTCTCACCACTGTGTAAGGCCACCATCAGGGGTGTTTCGTTCAGTTCCACCAGCGCCTGGTTCAGCTGTGTGGCGGCGTCATNCGGGCACTGGCGTTGGTANANCTCACAGTAATCCACCCGGGCACCGCGCTCACGCAGTGTCTCGGCCAGCACGCCCCGGCCGCCCACGCCGCGGAAGATCACAATGCGCTCGCCCGCCACGGATTGCAATTCGGGGGCCGCCAGCAGGGCCTCACTGTTCATGGCGCCGTCCGACTGCCAGGCGGTCACCGGTACGCCATAGGCTTCCAGCGCCCTGNCGGTGCGTTCGCCGACCCCGTAATACTCGATCCGGATGGGCAACTGCGGCCAGTAATCCTCCAGCCATTCAAACGCATAGGCGACGGCGTTCTGGCTGACGAAAATCGCTTTCTGGTAGAGGTCGAAATCCAGTATGCACTGTTTGATCGCCTGCTTCGCCTCGGGCGTCGAGACCGGGCTCAGCGTCAGNAGGGGGGCGACCACCGCGTGAGCGCCCCGCGCCCNGAGTGTGTCCGCCCAGGCCTCGGCCTGGGCTTCGGGCCGGGTGACCAGCACCTGCAGGCCGGTCAGCGTGTCCGCTCCGGCGCTCCGGGTCACTTCAGCTCCCGTCCGTACACGTCCGCCAGAATCCGGTCGGCGCCCGCCGCCAGCAGCCGCTCGGCCAGCGCAATGCCCATCGCCTCACCCTCGGCGACCGGGCCACGAATCTCATCGTAGAGCATTTCCGTGCCGTCCGGTGAGCCCACGAGACCGCGCAACCACAGCCCCTCATCACTGGGTATAGCATAGCAGGCAATGGGCACCTGGCAGCCGCCTTCCANGCGCCGGTTCATGGCCCGCTCCGCCAATACCAGCTCTGCGGTGGGCTCGTGGTGCAGGGGGGCGATCAGCTCAATGGTGCGCAAATCCTCGGTGCGGCACTCAATGCCCACNGCGCCCTGCCCGCCCGCGGGCAGGGACTCCTCCGGGGCGATGCGGCTGCGAATCCGCTCCTNCAGCTCCAGACGCACCAGGCCNGCGGTGGCCAGGACAATGGCGTCGTACTCGCCGTCGTCNAGCTTGCGCAGGCGGGTCTGCACGTTGCCGCGAAGAAACTTGACCTCCAGGTCCGGCCGGGCGGCCAGAATCTGGCACTGCCGGCGCAGGCTGGAGGTGCCCACCACGGTGCCGCCGGGCATATCNCTGAGCTGGTCGTANCGGTTGGANACAAANGCATCGCNCGGATCNTCCCGCGGGCAGATGACCGGCAGGCCNAGCCCCTCCGGGAACTCCATGGGCACATCNTTCATGGAGTGCACNGCGATATCCGCCTCGCCACTGGTAATCGCGTGCTCCANCTCTTTNACNAACAGCCCTTTGCCGCCCACTTTGGCCAGGGGCACATCCAGAATCTTGTCNCCCCGGCTGACCANGGGCACCAGCTCCACGGTCAGCCCCGGGTGGTGGCGNTCCAGCTCGGCCTTGACGTATTCGGCCTGCCAGAGTGCGAGCAGGGATTTGCGGGTGGCGATGCGTAGGGTCTCGGACATAATTCATCCCGTTGCGAGTGCGTGTCAGTGCGGGATGATACCAGACCAGGTGAGAGAAAAAGTGGGCATGATTACAGCGATTATCCTTAGTTAGGTTGTTTGCTTTCCTGGAGCGCCGCGGTATCGTCATGGTTCGTTCATTCGCTGTGGGNGTGATATGAGGTGTGACATGAATTACNACAAAATGGTGCCACCTGANGAAAACCAGCCGATGGATTGGTCCATGGAAAGTATCATTCAGGCNTTGGAGTCAGACCAGCTTAGCTGGCAGCCTGTCTTCCAAGGTGAGTAACGCCGCTATCCGTTATGGCGTAGATCCGGAGGATTCGACCAGATTGTTGGCCTATAGTAATGAGGGCACGCAAGTAATTTCGGACCAGTGATTACTCACTTTTCGAGCGTTCAGCGCGGGCGNTGGCAGAGGGAAAACAGAAGGAGTCGTTGTGCAAAAGGCAGCTATTGGNGTGTCATTGGCGTTGGGTATTATGGGCACGATCTATTTGTNTCTTGATCTGTCTTCCGAAGACACATTGCCGGAAGGATCAGCTATTGATAGCCCCGAAGANGACAGGTCGNGTTCGGTAAACTCTCCCGATATTCAAGCNGAAGAGGCCATCTGGCAAAAGCTGGGTGATCGTCTGGCGGGGCGTATGGCATCGTCGGGCTCAGATGAGTTGCCGCTGAGTCCGCCAGACGAAGCCTCGGAACCAGTATTTGATACCCGTGCCGATTGGTTGGCTGCGGCAGGGGTTACAGCCGAGGATGATGCGGAAGCGCGCCAGTGGGCGTTCGACCGTGGCTTTGAGACGCACTCTCTCGGGTATGAATTTTACGATCATGAAACGCTAAAGTCTCTCGCAGACGCCGGGGACATTTTTGCCATACAACGGCTTGCCGAGCACGCGGCNTGGAAAGAGGGCCANCTGGAAAAAGCGGCGGTTCTCTATCGCGAAGCGGCTGTTCGTGGTTCGGTCGTGGCGGTCGATCGAATGGCGGGAAATGAGGTGGCCATGGCGCAGCGAGCGAACGTGAGTGATCGGCGCGATAGCACGAAACGCCATCTCATTAATGCTCTTGCCTGGACCGCAGTACTGAGGCGTCGTGTGGGCGACCTGCCCATGCCGGGTTTGAGAGAGGATTTCATACTCTCGCAATTGGAACGGTTTGAGGTGACTTTGAATGANGCGGATTTGAACTCCATCGACGTTCAATCACAAGCCCTGTTCCAAGACCTAATGCAGACTCGAGCTGAGCTGGGATTTGACGAATTTGATAATTCANTANCCNTCTTGTACNAAAAACTCAAACGCCATGGNCTGGAANATGCNGCGATAAGAAANCCCTAGATTNTNTGNAGCAGNTCCTTCAACGCNCTGGCATGNCGCCGGCTCACCGGCGGCCGNTGGTCGGTATCCGCCAGACGCACCTGATANTGTCCNTCATTGTCCCGCTCCATGGCCTGGATGTGATTGACCGANACCAGCACGCTGCGGTGGGTGCGCAGAAAGCGATCGCCGAAGGCCTCTTCCAGCTCCTTCAAGGTGTCGTCCAGCAGGTGCTCGCCNCGGTCGTGATAGACGGTGACGTACTTCTGGTCGGCCATAAAATAGCGCACGCTATCGAGGGGAATCAGCTCGACGCCGCGGGGNGTTTTNGCGCTGATATGGNTGCGNTCTNTNNCNGCCGGGTGACGGNNCTGNTGGGCCCGNTTCTGNAGCTTGTTGGGCNTGCGGGCTTTTTCCAGNACTTCCAGNAANTGNTCGGCGCGCACGGGTTTGAGCAGATAGCCCACNGCCTGGGTTCCGAAGGCATCCAGGGCATACTCGTCGAAGGCGGTGCAGAAGATGACCGCCGGTGGGTCCTCGAGCTCGCCGATCCGGTGGGCGGCGGTGACGCCGTCGTCNCCCGGCATGCGGACATCCAGCAGGACCANATCCGGGTCGTGGTGGGCAATGGCNGNCAGAGCCGAGGNGCTGTCGCCGGCCTGGGCCACCACGGAATAGCCGTCCAACTGGTCGACCATGCGAGCCAGTCGCTCGCGGGCCAGNGGTTCATCGTCGACAATCAGGACATCCATGGGTCACTCCGTCGGGTAAGTGATGATCAGGNTAAACCTACCGCCTTCGCGGCGCTCGGACAAGCNCGCNGCCGGNCCAAAGTGCGCCTGCAGNCGGTGGCGGACATTATCCAGNGCCATGCGGTTGGTCTGNCGGGCCTGCTCCGGGTGGCGGTCGGCNGGNAGNGGGTTATCGATNCGGATCGCCACCTGGTTGCCGGAGCGGGCGATCTGNATCTGGATGTCGCCCCCCTCCGGNCNCGGCTCGATGCCGTGGAAAACGGCGTTTTCCAATAGCGGTTGTAGCAACAGGGCGGGAATGGGCGTGCTCTCTGGCAGCTCGTCCAGATGCCAATCTACTCGCAACCGGTCTCCCAGGCGCAGTTGCTCCATGGCCAGATAGCCCCGGCATAGCGCCAACTCCCGCTTCAGGGGAATCAGGGCCGGTTCGGCCAGGCTGGCGCGAAACAGCCCGGCCAGATCCTCCACCGCCCGTTCGGCCCGGTCCGGCGCCGTGGCAATCAGACTGGCGATGCTGTTGAGGCTGTTGAACAGAAAATGAGGGCGAATGCGCGATTGCAGGGCCTGAATCCGGGCGCTCAACTCGGCCTGCTGTTGGTTGCGCAGCTGCTGCTGCAGATACAGGTAGCGCAGGCCGATGCCCGCCAGAATGGCGGCGGCCAGCAGATTCTCCGCCAGTTGCCAGCCGTCGAGCCGAAGCTCGGCGCCCAGAAAGGCCTGCAAGAGCCACTGCCCGAGCAGGGAGAAAATGACCGTCACGGCCAGCACCAGCCCGTAGCTGAGAGCGCCGGCCCGCACCGGGGTGCAGCGGTTCAGGCGCGGTTGCAGGCGGCACAGCAGAACCGCGCTGACCAGCACGATCCACTGCACCAGAAAGGAATACAGGGCGATGGCATCCCAGCTGAGCTGGGCCAGGCCCCGGTTGATCATGGCCAGCAACACCGCCAGCAGCTCCGCCACCAACACCAGCAGCAGCACCGCCTGGGGTGCACACAGGTTGGGCAGGAAGCTTGTGCTCTCGCCGGAGGCGGGTCTGGCTGTTGGGTGATCCGTCAAAGTAGGCCTCGATTACGTTATACTGTGCGCCTTTCGTGCCGCTATCCTACGCGTTTTGCGCGTCCTGGGGCGATTTACGCGCCCGATTTGTGAACCAATTATTATCTACGTCCAATTACAGCGAGTGTCTTCATGAGCCAGAGTGATCAAAACACCGAGTCGACCAACCAGTCCTGGGGCGGTCGCTTCTCCGAGCCCACCGATGCCTTTGTGGAGCGTTTTACCGCCTCCGTCGGTTTTGATTATCGCCTCTACGCTCAGGACATCAAGGGCTCCATCGCCCATGCCACCATGCTCGCCAAGGTTGGGGTGCTGACCGAAGCCGAGCGGGACCTGATNATTGAAGGCCTCGAAGGTGTACGCGCCGATATCGAAGCGGGNAAATTTGAGTGGTCCGTGAGCCTNGAAGATGTGCATATGAACATCGAGGCGGCNCTGACCAAGCGCATTGGCATCGCCGGCAAAAAGCTGCACACCGGCCGNTCGCGCAANGATCAGGTGGCCACCGACATTCGCCTNTACCTGCGCGATGCCATTGATGTGATCAGCGGCGAGCTGAGCCGTCTGCAGACCGGCCTGCTGGATCTGGCCGAGCGCGAAGCCGACACCATCATGCCCGGNTTCACCCACCTGCAGACCGCCCAGCCGGTCACTTTTGGCCATCACCTGCTGGCCTGGTTCGAAATGCTCCAGCGCGANCACGGCCGCCTGCGNGACTNCCGGGCTCGNCTGAANCAGTCGCCNCTGGGCGCCGCCGCGCTGGCCGGTACCACCTACCCCATCGANCGGGCCATGACNGCCGAGCTGCTGGGNTTTGACAAGCCCACNGAAAACTCCCTGGACTCGGTCAGCGACNGGGANTTNGCCATCGAGTTCTGCAGTTTCGCCAGCATNCTGATGACCCACCTGTCCCGCGCNAGNGANGAGNTGGTGNTNTGGACCTCGGCCCAGTTNGGNTTNATCGANCTGCCCGANCGNTTCTGCACCGGNTCNTCNATNATGCCNCAGAAGAANAACCCCGATGTNCCCGANCTGGTGCGCGGTAAAACNGGNCGGGTCAACGGCCATCTGATCAGCCTGCTGACCCTGATGAAGTCCCAGCCNCTGGCCTACAACAAGGACAACCAGGAAGACAAAGAACCGCTGTTCGACGCCGTTGACACCGTCCGNGATTGCCTGCGTGCGTTCGCCGATATGATTCCGGCCATTGAGTCGCGTAAAGACAATATGTATGAGGCGGCCAAGCGCGGTTTCTCCACCGCCACCGACCTGGCGGACTACCTGGTGCGCAAGGGCACTCCNTTCCGGGATGCGCACGAAGTGGTGGGCAAGTCCGTGGCCTATGGTCTGAAAACCGGNAAGGANCTGTCGGAAATGACGCTGGANGAGTTGCAGCAGTTNTCCGATACCATNGAGCAGGATGTGTTTGACGTGCTGACTCTGGAAGGCTCCGTGGCGGCCCGCAACCACATCGGCGGCACTGCCCCGGATCAGGTGCGCGCCGCGGTCCAGCGAGCGCGAACCACCTTGTGAAGCTGATTGAGCCCAGTGTCGGGTTACGCTTCGCTAACCCGACCTCTCATAACTCAGTCAAGTCCCTTTATTTAATCATTTTACCTGCCTGTTGGGCACACGAGTCTGCTGGCATTGCCTGAGTCGTTGAC